>VBCJ01000070.1:12774-18344 GCA_005884335.1 Betaproteobacteria bacterium
ATTTCGTGGAGCGGCGAGTGTGTGAATGGTTTCGTGGAAGGCAAGGGCGACGTGGTCCTCGAACTGCGGAAGTGGACCTACTCCGGAACCTTTCGGCAAGGACAGCTCGTCGAAGGAAAGAACGCGCGCGACAACGGCACCTACGAGGGGCGGTTCAAGAACAATTCCCTGAGCGGCCGCGGCACTCTGACAGGGAAGAACGGCAGGATTACTACCGGCGAATTCGTGGAAGGACAGGTTGGACGCAATATTTCCATTCAGTACCCAAACGGAACCCGCTATGAAGGGGAATCGATCGACGGCACGCCGAACGGTCGAGGGAAGTACTACTACGCCTCTGGCGCTACGTACGAAGGGAATGTAGTGCAAGGCATGCCGCAGGGCTACGGAAAGGTAACCAGGGCGAACGGAGACAGGTATGAGGGTGACTTCGTACAAAACCGGTCCCACGGCAAAGGCGTAGAGCAATTTACCAACGGAGCGAGATACGAGGGTGATTTTATCGACGGCAAGTGGCACGGTACGGGAAGGGTTCGCTATTCCGATGCATCGGTGTACGAGGGGTCATTCCTAGAGGGTGCCCGCAACGGTTTCGGTCGTCTCCAAAAGCCCAATGGCGACATTCTCGAAGGACAGTGGGCGAATAACGCCCTCACCGGCAAAGGAGTGGAGCTATTGGCGAACGGAACGAAATACGAAGGGGACTTTGCCGCTGGCTCTCGGCAGGGTCAAGGAACAATAACTTGGTCCGACGGCGCCGTGTACAAGGGATCATTTCTCCAGGGCGCTCGGCACGGAACGGGTCGGTTTGAACGCCCTGACCGCAGTGTCATGGAAGGCCAGTGGGTGAACAACGTGCTCAGCGGGCAAGGTGTTGAGCAATTTGCCAACGGAACGAGATACGAAGGCGATTTTGTCGACGGCAAATGGCAGGGCAGCGGAAAAATTCACTACGGCGATGGAGTGGTCTACGAAGGCTCGTTTTTCCAGAGCAATCGCCATGGAATAGGTCGCCTACAACGTCCCGACGGCAGTGTTCTAGAAGGTCAGTGGGTAAACAACGCGCTCAACGGCAAAGGTGTGGAGCAATCTCCCACCGGAGCGAAGTACGAGGGCGACTTCGCTGGCGGCGTTCGGCAAGGCCGTGGAACGTTGCGCTACGCCGACGGATCAGTGTACGAGGGATCGTTTCTTCAGGGCCTTCGCCACGGAATGGGTCGCTTTGAGCGGTCTAACGGCGAGGTCTTAGAAGGAGAGTGGATGAATGACAGACTTCATGGCAAAGCCGTCGAACGATATGCCGACGGCACGAGATATGAGGGGAGTTTTGTCGACGGCAAACGCCACGGACAAGGAGAGTGGAGCGACGATGTACGCCGAATAACATACAAGGGTGAATTCCTGGACGGTCAGTTTCACGGCAACGGCAAGTTAAAGAACGGCGACGGTTATGAATGCGAGGGCCGGTTCGAGCGCGGATTGCTACAAGGACGGGCCAAAGAGCGAACCTCCGACGGAGAGTCCTACGAAGGAGACTTCGTACGAGGGCTGCGCGAAGGCCGCGGCATTGTGCGGGGAAAAATGAAGAAGCAAGATTATGTTTTCGAAGGCACGTTCGTGCGGGGGTTAATCAACGGCCCGGGTATTCTCAGGATCAGCGGTGCGACCGTTGAAGGAGAGTTCGGCACCGCTGGTCTTCGTAAGGCAAAAATCACGACCCGGGAAGGCCTTCGATTTGAAATCGACAAGGACGCCGGAACGATATTCCGAATCAATCCCGACGGCTCGCGCAGTCCAGTCACCGAGAAAGAATTGCCCGAGGGCGTCATTTGAACTGCCGCCTCAGCGTACTTTTCCGAGCGCGCGCAGCACGACTTCAGGCGTGATCGGCTGGCTCGTGACTTTGGCTCCGAGCGGGCGCAGCGCGTCGTTCACCGCGTTCATGATCGCCGCCGGCGCGCCGCCCGTTCCCGCTTCGCCCGCGCCCTTGGCGCCGAGCATGGAAGTCTTCGTCGGCGTCTCCACGTGCGCGCACTCGATGTCGGGCATCTCGGCGGCCATCGGAACGAGGTAGTCGGCCATGGTGGCGTTCAGGAGCTGCCCGCGCTCGTCGTACAGGCACTGTTCGTAGAGCGCGCCGCCGATGCCCTGCACGATGCCGCCGCGCGCCTGCTCCTCCACGAGCTTCGGGTTGATGAGCTCAGGCTGGAAGTCGACCGGGAGCTCGTTGCCGCGGTAATAGCAGATGCGCGCGAGCTCGGCGAGGGTGATGCCCTGCTCGGTTCCCTTCCTCACCACTTTGCCGTCGGCGATGTCGAGATCGGCGGCGTTCGCTTTCAGGATCACCGCGCCGGCCTGGAGTATGTTCGCCTTCAGCGCGAGCCCGGCCTGGAGCACGGCTTCCCCGCCGATTCCCGCCGCGCGCGAGGCCCAGGTGCCGCCGCCGTAGGGCACCTTGTCGGTGTCGCCGGTGAGCACTTTCACGCAGCTCATCTCGACCCCGAGCGCGGTCGCGGCGATCTGCGCCATGATCGTCTCGGTTCCCTGCCCCTGCTCGGTGACTCCGGTGGCGGCGACGATGGCCCCGCTCGCGTCGAGCTTGATGGTGCAGCCGTCCTGGGCGGCGATCCTCGCGCCGCCCACGCCGTAGAACATCGGACTCGGGTTGGTGACTTCGATGAATGAAGAGAGCCCGATCCCGCGCTTGACGCCTTTCTTTCGAAGCTCCGCCTGTTCCTTGCGCAGCTCGTCGTACTTCATCAGCGCGAGCAGCTTGTCCAGGCACTGGTGGTGCGACAGCGCCTCGAAGCGCATTCCCGAAGGCGACTTGCAGGGATAGGCGTCATCGGCGATGAGGTTCCTCTTCCTCATCTCGGCGGGATCTAGCCCGAGCTTGGCCGCCGCCTGGTCGACCATGTGCTCCGCCACCGCGACCGCGATCGGATGACCCACGGCGCGGTACTGGCACATCATGTTCTTGTTCTGGAAGACGACCGTACCTTTCGCGCGGTATTCCTTGTGCTTGTACGGCCCGCCGGTGAGATTGAGGATCTGGTTGCACTCGACCCCGGACGATCTCGGGAACATCGAGTACGGTCCGACGCCGGTGAGATCGTCGATCTCGAGGGCCGTCATATTGCCGTCGCGGTCGACGGCGAGCTTCGCCTTCACGCGGTGGTCGCGCGCGTGGATATCCGAGAGGAAGGACTCGTAGCGGTCGGCCGCGAACTTCACCGGGCGCCCGAGCATGAGCGAGAGCGCGCAGGCCGCGATCTCGTCGCCGTAAGTGTGGATCTTGATGCCGAAGGAGCCGCCGACGTCGCGCGCGACGATGCGCACGCGGTGCTCATCCAGCGAGAGGCGGCTCGCGATGATCCCCTGCATCATGTGCGGCGACTGGCCGCAGTGATACACGGTCATGCTCTCTTCCGCCGGATTGTAGTCGGCGAGGATGGCGCGCGGCTCCATGGTGACGCCGGTGTGGCGGCCGAAGCGGATCGTGTCCTCGACGACGAGGTGCGCGGATTCCATCGCGGCGTCCACGCCGCCCGTGTCCCTCGACCGCTTCCGCCGCGTCCTCGGCCTCGGCGCGCGAATGCGCGACCACCGCGGCGACCGGTTCGCCCTGCCAGCGCGCGACGTCGATGGCGAGCGGGTACTGCGGCGGCGAGCGCATTCCCTGCAAGTGAGTGAGCACTCCGACATACGGTTTGCACACCAGGGCGATCTCCGCGCCGGTGACGATGCGCACCACGCCGGGCATGGCCGCGGCCTTCTTGCTCGCGATCTTCACGATCCGTGCGTGCGCGTGCGGCGAGCGCACGTAGGCGACGTGAAGCATGCGCGGCAGCACGATGTCGTCGACGTACTGGCCTCTCCCTTGAGCGAGGCGCCGCGCGTTGGGGCGCGTCACCGAGCGCCCGACGTAGCTGTTCGGCGCGTCGAAGTCGAGTTGCCGGGTCGTTTCGTCGAACTCGCTCATTCGCCTTTGATCCCCGCACTTTTGATGACCCGGCCCCAACGCTCGGAGTCGGAGGCCATCAGCGCCGCGAATTTCTCAGGGGGGCCGAGGTCGAGGGTGGCGCCCTGCATGACCATGCGGTTGCGCAGCTCGGGCTCCGAGAAGATGCGCCGCGTCTCGCGGTTCCACCAGTCGACGACGGACCGCGGCGTTCCCGCGGGCGCGAACAGGCCGAACCATACGCCCGCTTCGAGGCCCGGCAGGCCGGCTTCGGCCATCGTCGGCACTTCCGGCGCCCCCGGATTGCGCTCCCGCGAGGTGATTGCGAGCGCGCGCAGCCTGCCCGCGCGTACGTGCGGCATCGAGACGAGCACGCTGTCGAACATCATCGAGACCTGCCCGCCGACCAAGTCCTGCACCGCCGGCGCCGCGCCCTTGTACGGAATGTGAACGAGGTCCAGGCCGGCCACCAGCTTGAACTGCTCGCCCACCATATGGCCGGAGCTCGCGGTGCCCTGCGAAGCGAAGGAGATCGTTCCCGGTTTCGCCTTGGCGAGAGCGATCAGCTCCGCGAGCGAATTCGCCGGCACTGACGGGTGGACGACGAGCAGGTTGGCGAAGGTGACGATGTTGATGATCGGGGCGAAGTCCTTCACCGGGTCGAAGGGCAGATTCGAACGCAGGTAAGGCATCACGGTGAGCGGGCCCGGGCCGCCCATGAAAATCGTGTATCCGTCGGCCGCGGCCCTGGCCGCGAGCTCGGTGCCGATGGCGCCGGCCGCGCCGGGCCGGTTGTCGACGATCACCGGCTGTTTGGTCGCGTCCGTGATTCTCTGTCCGAGCGTGCGCGCGAGATTGTCGGCGATGCCGCCGGCGGCGAGCGGCACGATCAGGCGCAGCGGCTTCGCCGGATAGTCCTGGGCGGAGGCGGGTAGAACGGCAAAGGCAATGAGCGCGAGCGCGGCGAGCAGTCGTTTCATCGGCCGCTTCTCGCGTGGCGGGCCCTGGCCACGGCTTCGATCGCATCGACGATCGCCTGGTAGCCGGTGCAGCGGCAGTAGTTGCCGGAGAGATATTCGCGGATGCGCTCGCGCGAAGGGTTCGACTCGTCGCGCAACAGCGCCTGCGCCGCCATCAGAACGCCCGGCGTGCAGAAGCCGCATTGCAGCGCGTTGGTGAGCACGAAGGCGCTCTGCAGCTCCTCGATCTCGCGCGAATCCGAGAGCCCTTCGACCGTGTCCACCTTGCAGCCGTCCGCCTGCGCCGCGAACATAAGGCAGGAGCGCACGATCTCGCCGTCGACGCGCACGGTGCACGCGCCGCACACGCCGTGCTCGCAGCCGACGTGGGTGCCGGTGAGCTCCAGCTCGTTCCTGAGGAAATCGGCGAGGTTCAGCCGCGCGGGCACGCTGCGCTTCACACGCTCGCCGTTGACGGTGAGAGAGATCTCGACGGTTTCGAGCGGCGCGTTCATGGGAGAAGCTGTCTGAGCACGCGGCCCGCGAGGACCTTGGCGAGGTGGAGCTTGGTCGCAGCCGAGGCATGCAGGTCACCGCGAGGCGCCAGGTCGTCATCGAGCTTCGCCAGGGCGCCGTCGATGGCGGATTGT
>VBCJ01000071.1 GCA_005884335.1 Betaproteobacteria bacterium
CGCCCTGCTCGTCGCCGCGTCGAAAGCGATCACCTGGATGCCCGCCTCGGCCTGGCGCTTCGCTTCGGCCTGGTTGTAGGTTTTCCAGAAGTCGTTCTGCGCCTCGTAGGCCTGGGCCTTGCGCTCGAGATAGTCGCGCTGCGCCGGCGTCAGCGATTTGTACTTGTCCAGGTTCATGATCAGCGCGACCTCGGCGTTGTAGAAGCCGGGGTCGACGCGGTACTTCGTTTTCTCCTGCCAGTTCAGATCGAAGAGCGCGTGGATCGGCCAGCCGTAGCCGTCGATCACGCCGCGCTCGAGCGCGGTGTAGACCTCTCCGGGCGCGGTGGTCATGACCTGCGCGTTCATCGACTGGAAGAACTCGCGGTACACCGGCGTGATGCGGATCTTCATGCCGGTGAGGTCGGGCTTGTCGATCTTCTTGTTGATGTACAGGTGGAACGGCGTGAATTCGACCACCTTGGCGAGGTAGCGCATGTTGCCCTTCTCCGCCCAGATCTTGTTGATCAGGTCGAAGCCGCCGTTCTTGCGCTGCTCGGCGGCGCTGGTCTCCGCGAGCTTGAGGATGTCCGACTCGGGCATCACATTGGTATAGAAGGCGCCCGTGCTGAAGCCGATGTCGACCACGCCGCTCTGCACCGCCTTGCCGACCTCGAATGTGGGGATCGCTTTCGGCCCGCCGATGAAGTTGATCTGCAGGACGCCCTTGCCGTCCTTGTTGACGTCGGCGATCCAGTCGAGCGTGCGCTTCACGTAGAACTGGTTCTCGGGGAAAGCGCTGACCAGGCGCAGCGTGATTTCCTGCGAGCACGCGATTCCCGAAATTGCGGCAAGCGCGGCGGCGAGCGCGAGTCTGGGTGCGAAGCGGGCCATGCTGTCTCCTCCTCTGAGGGGTCTGCCGGGATGCCTGGGATGATACGCCGAATAGCCGCCGCTACACCCACACCTGCAGCACGTAGTCGTAGGCCGCCTGCGCGTTGGTCATGTCGACCCGCTGCAGCTTGATGCGGTAGCCGTCCTTGGTCTTCTTCAGATGGTGGATGTACAAGCCGGCGAAGTGGCGCACGTCGTCGCGGCGCAGCTCCATCATATGAAAGCGCGAGCGTGCCACCACGTCGCCGTTCGGCGATTCGCGCTCGACGACAACGTTGCCGACCACGTGGTTGGTGCCCCAGAGCGGTCGCTGCGACCAGGCGTCCGGGTGCAGCACGCGCTTCATGCGCACCGTCATCAGGTTCTTGTCCTCGGCGAAGATCGCGGGCATGCCGTCCCAGGTGGCGTGCGACGGCTCGGGCGGCATCCAGTACATGCCGTCCTCGGCGAAGAGGTCGATGTAGTCCTGCCAGCGCTTCTCGTCGAGGAGCTCGGCTTGCCGGTAGAGAAACTGCTCGACCGCGTGCTGCGTGTCGTGGCCGTTGTGCGCTCTCTTCGCAGCCCGGACTGGCTGCTTCGCCGCCCCGGTCTTCTTCGGCGTCCGCTTCGCCATGTCACTTCCCCGCGGCCATGTATTGCGTCCAGGCTTTCATCTGGTTGCGCATGGGCGCCTCCGACGTGCCGCAGTTGGGCGCGGTCTCGACCATGCCGTCCTTCTCCGCGTCGCGCCCGTAGTGACGGTGGAAGCTCACCCAGTCTCCACCGTCGGAGGAAAGCCCCTGATGCGCCTTCCAGAAGTTCTCCAGGTCGTCGGCGTTGATCATCGTCGAAGGCGAATTGACCAGGTTGTAGTAGGCGAGCGCGCGCCGGTAGATCGGCTCGGGAGCGCCTTTCAGGCGGAAGTGCCAGATTTCGGTCAGCGTCCTGTTAACGCCGAGCGGCCGCACCGCGCGCAGCTGCTGCAGGGGCGATTGCACCGAGAGCCCAGGGTAGATGAGCACGTGGTGGATGTTGGTGGTGAGGATCTCCTCCTTCCTCTTCTCGCCGTACGCTTTTGCGAGCACGCGTTCGTACTCGAGCGTGTCGGGGTCCTTGGGCCGCAGGCCCATGTAGCCGGTCAGGATGCAGTGGCCGTACGGGTAGTTGAGCGTCTGGAAGTTGTCCCACTTCTCTATGGTGACGGTCGAGAAGGCCGAGAGCATGTGGTAGGAGAGAGGGATCTTGCCGGTCCGTTTCTCGATCTCGAGCTCGACGTCGCGCGCAGCGCGTCCGGTGGACTGGTGCGTGACCGAGGGATGCAGCGCGTCGAGCTGGTTCTCAAGGAAGATCTTCCAGTTCGAGTGCTGGATCATGCGGAAGCAGTTCGGCACGACCTCGACCTCGCCCTCGGGCGAGCGGTCGCAGATGTCGTCGAAGGCGATCTTCGAGCGCCCGAGGAACTCGAGCAGCCCAGGACCGTCGGCGGCGAGGCTGGCGAACACGAAGCCGCGGTAGTTCTCCACGCGCGCTGCGCGCTTCATGTTGCAGTCGGGGTTGTCGCGGGTCCAACGGGTGCCGGCGTAGCCGGACTCCATCATCGGGATGGCGCGCAGCTTGCCGTCGTGGTGGAAGGTCCAGGAATGGTAGGAGCAGCGGAAGAACTCGCCCGCATTGCCGCTCCGGTCGCCGCACATCATCGAGCCGCGGTGCGGGCAGCGATTGTAGAGCACGTTCACTTTGCCGTCCTTGCCGCGCACCATGAGCATCGGCTGGCGGCCGATCTGCGTCGTGTAGTAATCGCCCGCTTTCGGCACCTGCGTCTCGTGGCCGCAGTAGATCCATACGCGCTCGTGGATGCGCTCCATCTCCATCTCGAAGATCGCCGCGTCCGTATACACCTCGCGCCGCACGCGGTCGGGCTCGACGAACTTGGCGAGGTTGGGGATGCGTTCGTGAAGCATTGCGGGCTCCTTGGAGTGCGGCCTTCCGGGGAAGGGAACGATACCGCCGGGGCGGCGGTTTTTCAAGGCGATCCGGAGGGGATCATACCCCGAGATAGCGATGCCACAGCGCCCGATCGGCGGCGAGCTCCTTCGACGACCCGCGCCAAGCGACGCGGCCGCGTGAGAGTACGGTGTGATGGTCGGCGATCGCGATCAGCCGCTCGACGTACTTGTCGATCACCAGGATCGTCTGGCCGGCCGCCTTCAGCGCGGCGAGGCATCTCCAGATCTCCTCGCGCACCAGCGGCGCGAGCCCCTCGGTCGCCTCGTCGAGGATGAGGAGGTGCGGATTGGTCATGAGCGCCCGGCCGATGGCGAGCATCTGCTGCTCGCCGCCCGAGAGCCGGCTGCCGAGGTTGTCCATGCGCTCGACGAGCCCGGGGAAGAATGCCAGCACCTTGGCAAGCGTCCATGGGTCGCGCGTCGTGCTGCGGTTTTCCGCGAACGCGACCAGGTTCTCGCGCACGCTCAGGTTGGGGAAGATCTGGCGTCCCTCCGGGACCAGTGCGATGCCGCAGCGCGCGATGCGGTCGGGGCGCTGCCCCTCGATGCGCTCCCCGCGGAAGCGGATGGTTCCGCTCCTCGCCGGGGTGAGCCCCATGATCGAGCGCACCGTCGTCGTCTTTCCCATGCCGTTACGCCCGAGCAGCGTCGCCACTTCGCCTGCGCGGATCGCGAGGTCGAGGCCGAACAGCACCTGGCTCGCCCCATAGGCGGTTTCGAGTTTTTCCACCTGGAGCAGCTCGCTCATACGATTGAGTCTTCCCCGAGATACGCTTTCCTGACTTCGGGATGGGCGCGGATCGCCGCGGGCGCGCCGCTCGCGATCACGCGGCCCGACACGAGCACCGAGATGCGGTCGGCGAGGCGGAACACCGCGTCCATGTCGTGCTCGACCAGCAGCACGGTGATGCGTGCGCGGATGCGCTTGAGAAGCGCAATCATGTTTTCCGACTCTTCCGGTCCCATGCCCGCCATCGGCTCGTCGAGGAGCACGAGCCGGGGGCGGGTGGCGAGCGCCAGGCCCACTTCGAGCGCGCGCTGTTCACCGTGCGCGAGCGCGGCCGCGACCGCAAGCTCGCGTCCGGAAAGCCCAATCTCCGCGGCAATCGCGCGTGCCTCGTCGAACAGCGCGGCTTCGACGGCCACCGGCCGCCAGAAGGAGAAGCTCGATCCGCTTCTCGCCTGCACGGAGAGGGCGAGGTTGTCAACCACCGTGAGGCGCTTGAAGATGCTCGTGATCTGATAGCTGCGGGTGAGCCCCGCCCACACGCGCTCGTGCTGCGTCGCGCGCGTAATGTCGGCACCTTCGAACAGGACCGTGCCGCTGTCGTTGTCCAGACTGCCGGAGATCTGGCCGATCAATGTCGTCTTGCCCGCGCCATTCGGGCCGATCAAGGCGTGCACCTCGCCGGCCTTTACCTCCAGGGTGACGTCGTCCGTGGCAACCACGCCGCCGAAGCGCTTCGAGACACCCTTCAGCTCAAGCATGGCGCCCCCGCGCGAGCAAGCCTGCGATGCCCTGCGGCGCGAACAGCACGATCGCGAGCAGCACGATGCCTACTCCCAAGCTCGCGTGCTGCTGATAG
The DNA here is from genome assembly GCA_005884335.1 of Betaproteobacteria bacterium. GTDB lineage: Bacteria > Pseudomonadota > Gammaproteobacteria > Burkholderiales > SG8-39 > VBDM01. Next base: position 4,445 of record VBCJ01000071.1, read on the forward strand.
TTGGGGAATATCGCGGCGAGCCAGTCGACGCGGTGGTTGGCGATCAGGTCCTCGAGCCCGAGCAGCGCCGCAGCGCCAATCACTCCGCCCCAGAGCCGTCCCACGCCGCCCAGGATCACCATCACCATGAGCGTGCCCGACTGCGTCCAGTGCAGCACGTTCGGGTTCACGTACTTGCCGTGGCTCGCGAGCAGCGCGCCGGCAAGTCCGCCGGCGGCGCCGGCGATGACGAAGCAGGCGAGCTTGTGGCGGTACACCGGAAAGCCGATGGCCTCGGCGCGTTCCTCGTTTTCGCGGATCGCCTGGATCACGCACCCGAAGCGCGAATGCGCGAGCCGATGCAGGCCGTAGAGGCCGGCCGCCAGCGCAGCGAGCGCGGTGTAGTAGAACGCGACGTCGCTGCCCAGATCGACGCCCAGTCCCACCGAGGCGCGCTCGCGCAGGCTCAAGCCCTCGTCGCCCCCGTAGGCCTTCATCGAGTTCACGAGGAAGAACACCATCTGCGCGAAGGCGAGCGTGATCATGATGAAGTACACGCCGCGCGTGCGCAGCGATACCGCGCCGATCGACGTAGGCGCCGGTGCCGACGAAGGCGGCGTGGCCGAAGGAGATCATGCCGCCGTACCCGAGGATCAGGTTGAGGCTGGTCGCGGCGAGCGCGTAGACGAAGATGCGGCTGGCAAAGCTCAAGTAGTAGGTCTGGTGCTCCGCCTGCATCGCCAGGGGAAAAACGAGAGCGAGCGCAAGAATGACCCAGGGCGCGGCGCGGCGCATCGTCCTACCCGCGCGCAGGGAACAGTCCCTGCGGTTTGATATACAGGACCACGGCCATCAGCAGGTAGACCAGCACCGAAGCGATCGCCGGCCCGGCGGCGCTCGCGACCCGCGGCTGAAGGAATATTCCGAATAGTAGGGGTAAAAAGGCGCGCCCGATCGTGTCGACGATTCCAACCAGCAGCGATCCCACCAAGGCTCCGCGGATCGAGCCGATGCCGCCGATGACGATGACGACGAAGGCGAGGATGAGGATATTCTCGCCCATCCCGACCTGCACTGCGAAGAGCGGCCCGAGCAGCGCACCCGCGACGGCGCACAGGCCGGCGCCCACGCCGAACAGCAGCGTGAACAGCCAGGGGATGTTGACCCCCATCGCGAGCGCCATCTCGCGGTTGGACGCGCCTGCGACCATGCCCGGGAGCAGCTGCACGGGCCCGGAGAGCGCCGCGGGCATGGAGAGCGGCATGTCCGGTCCCCAGATGATGCGCACCGCTTCGTTGAAGATCAAGATGAGCGCGAAGGTCGCGAGCACCTGGGACAGGTGGTCGCGCGCGTAGAGCGTGCGCAGCACCGACATCTCGAGCAGCATGCCGAGGACCGCGGTGGCCGGGATCGCGAGCAGCACACCGAGGGCGAACGAGCCGGTCGCCTTCACCAGCGTCGCGGCGAGGAACGCGCCCAGCATGTAAAGCGAGCCGTGCGCGAGGTTGATCATGTCCATGATGCCGAACACGAGGGTGAGTCCCGCGGCGAGCAGGAACAGCATCAGTCCGAACTGCAGCCCGTTCAGGGACTGCTCGACGATCAGGATCCAGGACATGAAATAAGAAGGGGGCGGTTCACGCCCCCTTCATTCTCTTTCAAGGATTTCCTATTTCATAGGACATTCTTGAACATAAGCGTCGCCGCGATCCTTGAATATCGTTCCCATGGTCTTGTTGACCAGGCGCCCCTGCGAATCCTTCCCCACCACGCGCAGGTAGTAGTTCTGGATCGGGTATTGGTTGCGGTTGAACCTGAACGAACCGCGCACCGAGTGGAACTTCGCCGCCTTGAGCGCCTTGCGCAGGCCTTCCGTGTCCTCGATCCTGCCCTTCACTTCGCGAACGGCGGAATCGATGAGGAGCGCCGTGTCGTAGCCCTGCGAGGCGTATACGGTGGGAAGCCGCTTGTACTCCTTCTCGAACTCGGCGACGAATTTCTTGTTGGCGGCGTTGTCCAGGTCGAGCGCCCAGTGCGCGGCGTCGAAGATGCCGAGCATGGGATCGCCCACCGCGCGGATGATGTCCTGGTCGGACGAAAAGCCGGGCGTGATCAGCTGCATGTCCTTTGAAAGGCCGGCGGCGACGAACTGCTTGATGAAGTTCACGCCCATTCCGCCGGGCAGGAAGATGTACACGGCCTCGGGCTTAGCCGCACGCACCTGCGCGAGCTCCGCCGAGTAGTCGAGCTGCCCGAGCTGCGTATACACCTCGCCGGCGATCGTGCCCTTGTAGAAGCGCTTGAAGCCTTCGAGCGAGTCCTTGCCCGCCTGGTAGTTGGGCGCGAGCATGTACACGGCCTGGTAGCCCCTGTCCGTCGCGTACTGTCCGGCCGCCTCGTGATAGGCGTCGTTCGGCCATGACGCCGCGAAGAAATACGGATTGCACTGCTTGCCGGCGAGGGGCGAGGGCGCGGCATTCGGGCTCACGTAGATGATCTTGTTCTCGAACGCCACCGGCACGGACGCGAGCATGATGTTGGAGAACACGAACCCGGTGAGGAAGTTCACCTTGTCGAGCTTGATGTTCTTCTCGGCCAGCTGTCTTCCGACGTCGGGCTTGAACTGGTCGTCGCCGACGACGACTTCCGCGGGCAGGTCGCCGAGCCTTCCCCCGTTCATCTTCACCGCGAGCAGGAATGCATCGCGGATGTCGACGCCGAGCGCTGCGCTCGGGCCCGAGAGCGTGCTGATGAAGCCGATCTTCACCTTGTCGGCCGCCTGAGCCGGCAGCGGGAGCCATCCCGCGACGGCGCAAACGAGTGCAAGCAGGTACCTGGTCATGACTGCGGCCTCCTGACGCTGGTGAGAAGGCAGACCATATGTGCGGGGCAACTGGAAGTCAAGCTGACGGGTCGTCCCGGACCGTGGTGCGGCGGTGCAGCGTGACAAAGAGGGCGGGCCGGCCTAGAATGCTTTAGGCTTAATCTATTCAAGGTCAAAGCATCTGTGCTTCGCGTCACCGCGATCGGCCCTTCCGACGAGGCCCGGGTACGCCGCGCCGACCGCGAGACGAGCGCGCGGGCCGGCGACCATCGCGCCTTGCGTCTGTGGCTGCGTCTGCTCACCTGCACGCAGCTGCTCGAGCGCCACATGCGCAACCTCCTGCGACTGCGGTTTGGAACGACCCTTCCGCGCTTCGACCTGATGTCGCGGCTCGAGCGCTATCCTGAGGGCCTCAAGATGAAGGAGCTTTCGCACCACCTGATGGTGACCGGCGGCAACGTGACCGGCATCGTCGATCAGTTGGTGAGGGAGAGGCTGGTCGAGCGCCTGCCCGAGCCGGGCGACCGCCGCGCCCTGCGCGTGCGGCTCACCCGCGCCGGAGACGAGGCGTTCGGCAAGATGGCGCGGGCGCACGAGGAATGGATCGTCTCGGTGCTCTCCGGCTTGAGCCGCAAGGAGCACGCCGAGCTGTTCCGGTTGCTCGCCAAGGTGAAAAGCCACGCGCTCGGGATCACGGAACGAAAGGACGGCGCATGAAGGAAACCGGACTCGCGGGATACCGACCGAAGCACTTCCAATGGCGCGCCGAGGGGCGGGTCGGCGTGCTCACGCTCGATCGGCCGGAAAAGAAGAACCCGCTGACCTTCGAATCCTACGGCGAGCTGCGGGATCTGTTCCGGCGCCTGCGCGACGCGCACGATGTCAGGGCGGTGGTCGTGACGGGCGCGGGCGGCAATTTCTGCTCCGGCGGCGACGTGCACGAGATCATCGGGCCGCTCACGAAGATGAGCGAGCCCGAGCTGCTCGAGTTCACGGGCATGACCGGCGACCTGGTCAAGGCGATGCGCCACTGCCCGCAGCCGGTCGTCGCCGCCGTGGACGGCGCGTGCGCCGGCGCCGGCGCGATCATTGCCCTGTTTTCGGACCTGCGCTATGGCACGCGCCGCGCCAAAGTGGCCTTCCTCTTCACGCGCGTCGGGCTGGCGGGCTGTGACATGGGCGCCTGCGCGATGCTTCCGCGGGTGATCGGCCAGGGACGCGCGGCGGAGCTCCTGTATACCGGTCGGGCGATGTCCGGTGAAGAGGGGCTCGCCTGGGGTTTCTTCAATGCGCTCGCCGAACCCGGCGAGGTGCTGGAGGCCGCGCTCGATGCCGCGCAGCAGCTCGCCTCGGGTCCGACGTTCGCCCACGGCATGACCAAGAAAATGCTGCGCGAGGAATGGGCGGTGGGTCTCGACAAGGCGATCGAGATGGAGGCGAAGGCGCAGGCGATCTGCATGCAGACGCGGGACTTCCGCCGGGCGTACGAGGCCTTCGTCGCCAAGCAAAAGCCGGTCTTTGAAGGGGATTGACGTTTCATGGACCGATTCGCGCATCTGGACTGGCCCTTTTTCGAGCCGCGGCACGCGGAGCTCGCGCGCCGGGCGGAATCCTGGGCTGCGGCTAACCTGGGGTACGCGCACGACGTGGACGAAGACTCCGTCTGCCGCCGCCTGGTGAAGGACCTGGCCGCGGCGGGGTTTCTCGCGCACTGCGCGCCCGAGGATTCGCGCTTCGACGTGCGCTCGCTGGCGGTGCTGCGCGAGGTGTTCGCCTTCCACGCCGGCCTCGCCGATTTCGCCCTCACCATGCAGGGACTGGGCAGCGGTCCCGTGGCGCTCGCCGGTACCGAGCAGCAGAAGCGTCGCTACGTCGGGCGGGCCGCGAGAGGCGAGGCGATCGCAGCTTTCGCGCTGTCCGAGCCCGACGCGGGCTCGGACGTCGCGGCGCTCGCCACCCGGGCCCGGCGCGACGGCGCGCACTATGTGCTCAACGGGGTGAAAACCTGGATCTCCAACGGCGGCATCGCCGATTTCTACATTGTCTTTGCCCGCACTGGGGACGAGGCCGGGACGAAGGGCATCTCGGCCTTCATCGTCGACGCCGACGCGCCGGGGCTCTCCATCGAGGAGCGCATCGAGATCGTCGCACCGCATCCGATGGCGACGCTGCGCTTTTCCGCGTGCAAGGTCCCGGCGGCGAACCTGCTGGGAGTCGAGGGCGAGGGCTTCAAGCTCGCCATGCGGACCCTAGACATCTTCCGCACGGGCGTCGCGGCCGCCGCGCTTGGCTTCGCGCGGCGCGCGCTCGCCGAGGCGCTCGCGCGGGCGCGCGAGAGAAAAATGTTCGGTCAGGCGCTCGCCGACTTCCAGCTGACGCAGACGAAGCTCGCCGACATGGCGACCGGCATCGATGCCGCCGCGCTGCTCGCGTACCGCGCTGCCTGGATGCGCGACGTGAAGCAGAAACGCGTGACCCGCGAAGCCGCCATGGCGAAGATGCAGGCGACCGAGACCGCCCAGGAAGTCGTCGACGCCGCGGTGCAGATCTGCGGAGGGCTGGGCGTGATGCGCGGCCACCCGGTGGAGAGGCTCTATCGCGAAGTGCGCGCGCTGCGCATCTACGAAGGCGCGACCGAGGTGCAGAAGTTGATCGTCGCCCGCGAGCTGTTGAAGGAATAGCGTGGGGGCCGCAGACTGGACCATGGGCAGCACCGCGCACACCGACACCTTCGCGCGCGACAATCTGCCGCCGCGCGAGCAATGGCCGGAGCTGATCTTCGATCTGCCGGAGCTGCGCTATCCCGGGCGCCTGAATTGCGCGACCGAGCTGCTCGACCGGGCGATCGGGCGTGGCTGGGGAGGGCGCGTCGCGCTGCGCTCCCCGGAGGGCGAGCTCGCCTATGCGCAGCTGCTCGATCAGTCCAACCGCATCGCCCGGGTGCTCACCGAGGACATGGGCCTCGCGACGGGCAACCGCGTGCTCCTTCGCGGCGCGAACAGTCCCTGGATGGCCGCATGCTGGTTCGCGGTGATGAAGGCGGGCGGAATCGCGGTGGCGACCATGCCGCTCCTGCGGGCAAAGGAGCTGACCGAGATCATCCTCAAGGCCAGGGTCACGCATGCACTGTGCGACAAGCGCCTGGACGCCGAGCTGAAGGCCGCGCTGCCCGCGTGCCCGATGCTGAAAACCGCGGTGTACTGGCGCGCCGGCGCGCCCGATTCTCTCGACGCGCTCGCCGCGCAGAAGCCGGGCAGCTTCGCGAACGTGGACACGGCCGCGGAGGACGTGGCCTTGATCGCTTTCACTTCCGGGACCACGGGCAAGCCCAAAGGCACGGTGCACTTCCATCGCGACGTGATCGCCATGTGCGATTGCTTTCCGCGCTCCTGCCTCATGCCGGCTGCGGACGATATCTTCTGCGGCACGCCGCCCCTCGCATTCACTTTCGGCCTGGGCGGGATGCTGTGCTTCCCGATGCGATTCGGCGCGTCGGTCGTGCTCGTGGAGAAGCCGACGCCTGAGCTGCTCCTGGAGACGATCGCGAAGCACAAGGCGACGGTCTGCTTCACCGCGCCGACGTTCTACCGGCAGATGGCGCAGCTCGCGCCGGGCCGCGATCTGCGCTCGCTCAAGAAATGCGTCTCCGCGGGCGAAGCCTTGCCCGATGCTACCCGGCAGATGTTCAAGCGAGCGACCGGCATCGAGATCATCGACGGCATCGGCTCGACCGAGATGATCCACATCTTCATTTCTCACACGCCGGAAAGAGTGCGCCGCGGCGCGACCGGCTATGCGCTGCCCGGGTACCGGGCCGCCGTGCTCGATGACGAGGGGCGCCCCTGCGCCGCGGGCGCGATCGGCCGCCTCGCCGTGAAAGGGCCCACCGGCTGCCGCTATCTCGCCGACGAGCGCCAGCGCGACTACGTGCAAGCCGGATGGAACATCACCGGCGACGCCTACACGCAGGACGGCGACGGTTATTTCTTCTACCAGGCGCGCACCGACGACATGATCATCTCGGCCGGCTACAACATCGCCGGGCTACGCAAAATCGGACGCGCTCGCGAAGAAGCTGCAGGACCACGTGAAAGGCGCAATCGCGCCGTACAAGTACCCGCGGCGGGTCGAGTTCGTCGACGCCCTGCCGCGCACCGAGACCGGAAAGCTGCAGAGGTTCAAATTGAGGGAGCGCGCATGATGCAAATCCTCCAGCCTCCGGATTGGGCCGAGCCGCGCGGCTTCTCCAACGGCGTCGCGGTCAGGGGCGGAACCACCGTCTACGTCGCGGGGCAGGTCGGATGGACTGGGTCGGGGGTGTGGCAGGCGAAGGACTTCGCCGGGCAGTTCCGCCAGGCGATGCGCAATGTTCTCGACGTTCTCGCGCAGGCGGGCGGCCGGGCCGAGCACATCGTCCGCCTGACCTGGTACGCGATCGACCGCGAGGAGTACCTCGCGTCGCTCGCGGCGGTCGGCGCCGCGTACCGGGAGCTGATGGGCAGGCACTATCCGGCGATGACGGTCGTCCAGGTGAGCGGTCTCGTGGATGCGCGGGCGCGTCTGGAGATCGAGGCGACGGCGGTGATTCCCGACTCATTCGAAACTGAGGGCAAGGCGTGAAGATCAGCATTATCGGCGGCGGACCGGGCGGACTGTACTTCGCGCTGCTCGCGAAGAAGCGATGGCCGCGCTGGGAGATCGCGGTCCACGAGCGCAACCGCGCCGACGATACCTTCGGCTTCGGCGTGGTGTTCTCCGACGCGACACTCGGGACGTTCCGCGACTACGATCCGCCTTCGTACGAATCGATCCGCCGCAGCTTCGCCTACTGGGACGACGTCGAAATCGTCTACAAGGGCCGCGCCCTGCGCTGCGCCGGCAACGGCTTCTGCGGCTGCTCGCGCGTCACGTTGCTCAAGCTCCTGCAGGCGCGTTGCCGCGAGCTGGGAGTTGAGCTGCGCTTCCAGGCCGAGGCGAGTGTCGAAGACTTCCCGGACAGCGACCTCATCGTCGCCGCGGACGGCATCAATTCGCGCACGCGCGAGGCGTACAGCGAGCACTTCAAGCCCTCGGTCGACCTGCGGCCGAACAAGTTCGTATGGCTGGGCTCGACCAGGCCGCTCGATGCCTTCAAGTATTTCTTCAAGGAGACCGAGCACGGCATCCTGCTTGCGCACTGCTATCAATACGAAAAGGACGCGAGCACATGGATCATCGAGGTCAACGCGGACACCTGGGAGCGCTCGGGGTTCGACAGGATGGACGAGGCGCAGATGTTGCGCGCGCTGGAGGGTCTGTTCGCCGACGAGCTCGGCGGCCACAAGCTCATCGCCAACCGCTCGCTGTGGCGTAATTTTCCCAACATCCGCAATACCACCTGGGTCATGGACAAGGTGGTGCTGGTGGGCGACGCCAAGGCCACTGCGCACTTCGCCATCGGCTCGGGCACCAAGCTCGCGATGGAGGACGCGATCGCACTGTTCGACTCGCTGCGGACCGAGGGCGGCGTCAAGGGTGCGCTCGCGCTCTACGATTCGCAGCGACGCGAGGACGTCGAAAAGACGCAGCACGCGGCCGACGTGTCGCTCGCCTGGTTCGAGAACATGCGCCGCTACTGGGGCATGGACCCGCCGCAGTTCGCTTTCGGCGTGATCTCGCGCTCGAAGCAGATCACCTACGAGAA
>VBCJ01000072.1 GCA_005884335.1 Betaproteobacteria bacterium
TCGGAAGCTATCCGCCCGGAGACATGGCGCTCGGCGAACTTCGCGGTCCGATGCGCGATGAAACTGAAGCATGGCTGAACCGCCTGGCGGTAGGCGTGACCACGCAGCACGCGACCGCCGCCGAGGCTCACAACCGGCTGATGCTGACGAAGGCCTTCGATCTTTCGGCGCGGCTCAAGCGCGCCGTGCCGCTCCCGATTGCGGCGGCGGACGAAAAGCCGCGCGTGGGAGTGCGGGCCGCGGTATAACGAAGCAAGAAAGAGGAGAGAGACGATGATGCGCAAACTCACCGTGTGGGTAGCGCTCGCGCTGGCCTTCTGCTCAACGCTTTCGCTAGCGCAGAGCAGCTATCCGAATCGAGCCGTGAAAATAATCGTCCCGTTCGCGCCCGGAGGCGCGTCGGATTTCGTCGGACGCATCATGCAGCCGCGCCTTTCGGAGCTGCTCGGCCAGCCGATCGTGATCGAGAACCGGGGCGGAGCAGCCGGAACCATCGGCATGGAGGTCGCAGCCCGCTCGGCGCCGGACGGCTACACCCTCGTTCTGGGCAACGTCGGCTCGACGGCGATCAATCCCGGGGTGTTCACGAATCTGTCCATCAACAACTTGAGGGATTTCATCCCGGTGACCCAGGTCGTCGATGTGCCGGGCGTGCTGATCGTGCACCCGTCGGTTGCGGCCAACAGCGTCAAGGAGCTGGTCGCCTACGTGAAAGCGAACCCGGGGAAGCTCAACTATGCCTCGCCCGGAAGCGGCAGCCAGAACCGCCTGGAAATGGAGATCTTGAGAACGGCCGAACGAGGGATGGACATGGTGCACGTGCCCTACAAGGGCGGAGCAGGTCCCGCGGTGACCGGCCTTGTCGCGGGCGAAACGCAGATGATGTTCAGCACCGTCTCCTCGGCCATGGGCCATATCAAGGGCGGGCGGCTGAAGGCGCTCGCCATCACGAGCCCCAAGCGCATCAAAGAGCTGCCGGACCTGCCCACGATGAAGGAGTCCGGCTATGCCGATGGCTCCTCGGGCTCGTGGCAGGGGGTGCTCGTTCCGGCAGGCACGCCGCGTGAAATCGTCGAGCGTTTGTACGCGGTGCTGGTACAGACCATGAAGACGCCCGACGTCATCGAGCGCCTTGCGAAAGGCGGGGCCGAGGCGGTGACCAGCAGCTCGCCGAAGGCGTTCGCGGACTTCGTCGCGTCTGAAACCCAGCGCTGGGGCAAGGTGGCAAAAGAATCGGGGGCGATCGCCGACTGACAGCCTGGGGCAATATCTACATATCAAAAACGGAGACGAGTAATGGCAAATGCAGGGATGGTGGGACTGGACTGGCAGCAGCGCATCAACTGGGACCGGCTGCGCAAGTACCGCCTGGAACGCGCGCGCGCGCGAATGAAGGCGGCCGGGCTCGGCGCGATGCTGCTCATGTACGACGAGAACGTGCGCTATGTCACCAGCACGCTGACTCCGGGCTGGAACCGCCTCAAGCCGGGCCTTCGCTACGCCATGCTCTGCGGCGATGACGCGCCCGTTCTATTCGAACAAGGCGATATCGGAATGCAGATCGAGCGCCATTCGCCGTGGATCCCCAAGGACCACGTGCGCTGGTCCTACGCCTGGATCAAGGGCGCGGCCGGGCCCGCCTCGCTCGCGCAGGTGAAAAAGTTCACCAACGCGGTCAGGCAGGAGATGAAGAAGGCGAACGTCGCCGGCATGAAGCTCGGCGTCGACTTCATCGACATCAACATGCTCAAGGTCTTCGGCGAGGAGAAAATCGAGTGGACCGACGGCATGACGCCGATGATGGAGGCCCGCGCGATCAAGAACGAGGACGAGCAGGAGGCGCTGCGCATGGTAGGCGCGATCGGCGACGCCGCGCACTGGGAGTTCATGAAGTTCCTGCAGCCCGGGCGCACCGAGAACCAGCTCACCGCGCACATCATGCAGTACCTGTACTCCGTCCCGGGCATGGAGGACGTCGAGGACGTGATCGTGTCCTCGGGCCCGAACACCTGGCCGAACTGGCGCAACTTCTCAGACCGCATCGTCAAGCCCGGCGACATCGTGTTCATGGATCTCGCCGCGCTGACCTGGAACGGCTACAAGTCCTGCTATTACCGCACTTACTGCGCCGGGAAAGAGCCGACCAGCGAGCAAAAGGACATCTACGCGACCGCGCTCAAGTGGCTGTACGACTCGATCAAGGCGGTGAAGGTCGGCACCACCACGCGGGAGATCGCCTCGAAATGGCCCTCGGCGAAGGAAGCCTGGGGCTATGCGGAAGAGGACCAGGCCGCGGCGAACCTCTGGGGCCACGGACTGGGGCTCGCGCAATACGACCAGCCGGTCATCTCGCGCATCTGGTCGCTCGACCACCCGATCGAGATCAAGGAAGGCATGGTGTTCGCGCTCGAGACCCAGCACGGCAAGAAGTTCGAGTGGGGCGTTCGGATCGAGGAGATGCTGATCGTCCACAAGGACAAGATCGAAATCATCTCCAACTTCCCGGTCGAGCAGATCACCGTGGTCGATCCGATGCCGGGTTACTCCACCCTCGCCGGCCGCTGATCCCAGAGCATCGCCGCATGAGGGATGCCCGGTGAGCAGGAACGGAATGCGAACGGCAGTGCTTCATGCGCCGCGGAAGCTCGATCTCGTCGATCGCCCCAGGCCCGTCGCCGCGCCTGGCGAGGTCATAGTACGCACCGCCGCGACGGCGGTCTGCCACACCGACCTCTCGATCTACGTAGGGGAGCACCCGGGAGTCACCTATCCGGTGGTGATGGGCCACGAATCGACCGGAGTGATCGATTCGCTGGGCGAAGGCGTGTCGGAGGTCAAGCCGGGGCAGCACGTCATCATCAATCCCATCATCGCCTGCGGGCGCTGCGACTCGTGCTTGCGCGGAGCCGGCAACCTTTGCCGCGTGGCGGGGTTGTTCGGGCGCGAGGTCGAAGGCTCGCTCAGCCAGTACGTCAAGCTGCAGTCGCAATACATCCACGTCCTTCCGCCGCGACTGCCGCTGGAGCAGGCGACCATCATCGAAACGCTCGCCACGGTGCGCCACGCTCAGAGTCGCGTGGGCGTCTCGACCGGGGAATCGGTGGTCGTGCTGGGTCAGGGCACTGCAGGCCTTTTGCATACGCGCCTCGCGGTGCTCACCGGCGCGATGCCGGTGATCGCGGTCACTCGCACCCGCTGGAAGCTCGAGATGGCGGAACGAATGGGCGCGCATCACGTCATCGAGTCTTCGGTCGACAAGGCCGTGGAGGAAGTGCGGCGCCTCACCGGCGGCAAGGGCGCGGACGTCGTGATCGACGCCGCGGGCGGCGCGGAGACGCTGCGCGCGGCGATGGACATGCTGCGTCCCGGCGGACGCTTCTCGGCGTTCGCGGTGAGTCACGAGACGGTGCGCGGCTTCAGTACTTTTCCGCTCTACTTCGGCGAGATCAGCATCATCGGCTCGCGGGCGCTGACCCCGCAGGACATGAATCCGAGCATCCAGCTCATCGCTTCGGGAGCGGTCGACGTCAGCGGGTTCATCACCGCCAAGTATCCGCTCACCGATTCGGCAGCGGCGTTCGAGGAATACGAGCGCAATCCGAGCCGCATCCTGCGGATCGTCATCGATTCCGGGAGCTGAGGCGATGCCGCGGCTGGTCGTTCCCCTGAGCGCGCCCGAAGCGGCCGATCCCTCCCGCTTCGGAGCGAAGGCGGCGAACTTGGCTGCGCTCGGCCAAGCCGGCCTTCCCGTCGCGGGCGGTTGCGCGGTCGACGCGCAGGCCTACCGCATTCAGCTGGCGGCTCTCGGCCTCGAGGAGACCGCACGCGCGGTGTTCTCCTCTGGAGATCGTCCGCAAGCGCGGCGTCACGCGCTCGACATGAAACTCGGCTTGATGGAGCGCCCTCTTGGGCCCGAGCTGACCGAGCCCCTGCTCGCCGCATGGCGCGCGGTGACAGATTCGGGTGTGCAGGGCGTGGTGCGCTCCTCCGCCCTCGTCGAAGATCGCGCCGACTCCAGTTTCGCCGGCCAGTTCGAGAGTTTCCTCGGGCTGCAGAGCGAAGCGGAGTTTCTCACGGCAGTTCGCGCGTGTTGGGCGGCCTTGTGGTCGACGCGTGCGCTGCGCTACATGGCGACTCACGGGCTCGACGCGGCCGATACCGCGATGGCGCTGATCGTCCAGCCGCTGGTGGCGGCGCGCGTGTCCGGAGGCGGCCTCTCCCGCACCGCCGAGGGCGTCGGGGTGATCAATGCGGCCCGGGGATTGGGCTCGGCGATCGCACAGGGAGAAGTCGCGCCGGACCGTTACGTGCTCGACCTCGCCGGAAACCCGAAGGAATCCACGCCGGGAAGGAAATACCACGGCATGGGCTGTGCACACGGCAGAGCCGCCCTTTCGCGTTCGCTCGCAGGCAGGCGCTGTCTGGATGACGAGCAGATAGCCGAGCTCGGCCTGATGATGCGCAAGGCAGAAGAGGTCATCGGAGTGCCCGTCGAGATCGAATGGGCGATGGACGAAACGGGCATCAAGCTCCTTCAGGCGCGGCCGCTGCACGTCGGCGAGACGCCGGCCGAGACGCAACTGCGCGACGAGATCTGGCTCGCGCATCCGCGATTGAATGGACAAGCTTCTGGAATCGGCTGGGGAACCGGACGTGCGCGCGTGGTGAACTGTGAGTGCGAGCTTGAACGCGTCGCGCCGGGCGATGTCCTGGTGACGACGGTGGCCGGACCTGCTCTCGGCCAGGTGCTGACGCATGTCGTGGGCGTCGTGGCGGAGCTCGGCGGCAGCACTTCGCATCTCGCCTCCCTCGCCCGCGAGCGCGGCGTGCCGATGGTTCTGGGCGTGCTCGACGCGACCCGGCGAATTCCCGACGGAGCTATGGTCGCCGTGGACGGCGTCGCCGGCGTGGTCCGCTGGGCGACGGAGAGCGCGTGACCGGCAAAGCCAAGGTCGTGATCACCGACTACGTCTGGGAATCGCTGGACGTGGAGAACAAAACTCTCGGGGCGCTTGCCGACCTTGTCGCACTCAAGACAAAGACGCCGGAGGAATTTCTCTCGCAGGCGCGGGACTGCGACGCGCTGCTCAACACCTACGCCGGACCCATCACCGCGGACGTTATGGCGCAGATGCCCAAGTGTAAGATCATCGCCCGCTACGGAATTGGGGTGGACACCATCGATCTGGATGCCGCTACGCAAGCCGGGATCATCATCACCAACAATCCCACTTACTGCATCGAGGAGGTGGCGGAACAGACGCTGGCGCTGATCCTCGCGTCCGCTCGCAAGATCCCGTTCTACGACCGCATGGTCAGGGCCGGCCGCTGGGAAGTGCCACCGGGCAAGCCGATATTCCGGCTCGTGGGACGGACGCTCGGCCTGGTCGGCTTCGGCAACATCGCGCGCCAGGTCGCGGCGCGGGCCGCGGCCTTCGGCCTCGCTGTGCTCTACAGCGATCCCTTCGTGAAGGAAGGACAGTTCGAGGTTCCGGGAAAAGCCGTCGATCTCGACACGCTGCTGCGCGAATCCGATTTCGTGTCCCTGCATCCGCCGCTCACCCCGCAGACGCGAAAGATGATCGGCGAGGCCGCTTTCGGAAGAATGAAGCGGACGGCGGTCCTGATCAACTGCGCGCGCGGGCCGATCGTCGATACCGACGCGCTGGTGCGCGCCCTGGACGCGAAGAGAATCGCGGGCGCCGCGCTCGACACGGTGGATCCGGAGCCGCTCCCCGATCCTCATCCTTTGCGCGGCCGCGACAACGTCATTCTCAATCCGCACGTCGCTTGGTACAGCGAGCAGGCGATGGCGGGACTTCAGGCCGGGGCGCCGGGCGAAGTGCGCCGCGTG
>VBCJ01000073.1 GCA_005884335.1 Betaproteobacteria bacterium
ATTGCGCCGCACTCGTAAATCTGCACGCCCGTCGCGGGTGACACCAGCGACAAGGTTTGACCGGCCGGGACCTTGAGATTCTCGGGGACCAAGGGGTTCGTTCCGACATTCGAAGCGGCACAGCCCGCGAGAATCCCTGCGAGCGATGCTCCTGCGATGGTGGTTGCGTACGGACTTTTCATGGTTCGAGTTCCTTTTCAAAACGGCGATGTGCAGAGCGCCTCGCGCTCAATTCGGCCTGGGATAAAGCCAGTCCTTGAACAGCCTCGTGAGCCGCGGCGCAACGACATAAGTCATTGTCGGAACGACGAACGCGGTCACTGCGAGCACCTTCAGAATCGCAGGCGTGCCTGAGGGCAGGATCTGGTTGAACAATTCCGCATAAAGATACACGAGCGGAAATATACCCAGCCAGGTCACGAGCGTCATCTTGGCTCGCGGGGGAGGGCGCAGGGCGGGCTGCGCGGGAAGCGTGAACCACGCCTCCAGGCCGGTGAGAACGTCGTAGTGCGGCTCCCCTTGCGTGTAGCGGTTGGCGGCGGCAACCAGGCGCGCACGCTCCGGCGATTCTTCCCACGCGCGCAGATGCTCGCAGGAATCGAAGCGGTAGACCATGCGGAATCCCGGTTGAGCGGGGAGCGAGGGCCGCGTCACCGTCACGCCGAGATGTCCGCGGAATTTCAATGCCGCGGCGATGAGGTTCTTCATCGCTTGTTCCAGCTGCGCGTCCATTCCCTCGCGCGGAATCCGGTCGATCACCTTCGTGACCGCGGTGCCGGTTTCAGCCATAGCATTTTTCATGACGAATCCTCATTGCACCAGAATGCTCAAAACGCCGCGCTAGCGTACCCCGGGTGTGAGAGCTGCGCCCTAGGATCTTATCGAGGGTCTACCTTAGCCGATCAGATGCCAGCCCCAACCGGAGCACTCGACGCAGATCTCGGACCCGACTTTCCCTGTTGCATAACAGGCCTGGCACTCATCCCATACCAGGCCAAGGTTGCTTTGGAACGTGCCCGAGCATCGCCTGCCGTAGAGCACCTTGGTGCACCGGTGGTTGAGGTCCCGAAGCTGAGCGGTGAACGCGCTGCAGACCTGACAGACGGCCAACGGCTTTGGTTTCTTAAGGCGACTCACGTTTCATGGACCCGAAAGCGTTCAGAACGGCGCGCAGGCGCACCGCCGACCGTCACTTCCGTACAGCCTCATCGCCGGTGGCGACACTGATGTCGGCGTAGCTCGAAGGAAAGGATGGGATAGAAATTCACCTGCACGAGGGAAGTATCCTCGGCGTCGTTGCCCGGGTCAAACGCTTGCCGGAATCTTCAAATCACCGCGCAGGCGCAGCCGCCGAAGCCGTATGGCAGTCCCCTGCTATCGAACCCCGTCGAGCAGCGCAGCGTCTCTGCGATGGGTGCTGACAGCCCGGATTTCTGCATCGAGGGCGCGCCGTAACCGCCGTAAGCGGCGACCGGCGACCATTCCGGGCTCACAGGCAGCGGCGGCGGCGACAGGTCCTTGAACTCGGCCGCGGCGTACACCGGTTTTCCGCCCACGATCGTGAGCACCGATTCGAGGCCCTTGATTCCGTCTTCGGGAATCGAGAAATAGTCCGCGGAGAGCACCGCGCAATCGGCGAGCTGCCCCGGCACGAGCGCGCCCTTTTTTCCGTCTTCGCCCGAGAACCAGCTGTTGCCGACCGTCCACAGGCGCAGGGCGTCCACGCGCTCGAAGCGGTTCGCGCCCGGATACATCTGGGTCCCCCCGACGGTCTTGCCCGAAATCAGCCAGTAAAGGGAAACGAACGGGTTGTAGGTCGCGACGCGCGTCGCGTCGGTGCCGGCGCCCACCGGGACGCCGGCGGCGAGCATCCGCTTGATCGGGGGGCTCCTCTCGGCTTGCCCTATTCCGTAGCGGTCGATGAACGTCTCCCCCTGGTACGCCATGCGGTGCTGCACGGCGATGCCCCCGCCCAAAGCGCGGATGCGATCGATGTTGCGCGGCGAAATGGTCTCGGCGTGATCGATGATCCAGTGCAGCCCTTTGAGCGGCACTTCGCGGTCGACCGCCTCGTAGACGTCGAGCGCGCGCCCTATGGTTTCGTCGTAGGTCGCGTGCAAGCGGAACGGCCAGCGGTTCTGAGCGAGGAGCCTCACTACCGCCGTGAGATCGGCCTCCATGCTCGCGGGCATGTCGGGCCGCGGCTCGAGAAAATCCTCGAAGTCGGCCGCGGAGTACACGAGCATTTCGCCGGCCCCGTTGATGCGATACAGGTCGTCGCCCTGGCCCGGCTTCACCGTTTTCACCCAGTTGGAGAAATCCGCGAGCTCCTCTCTCGGGCGCTGCGTGAAGAGGTTGGCGGCGAGCCGCACGGTCAGCTGCTCGTTCCTGTGCAGCTCGGTGACGACCTGGTAATCCTGCGGGTAGTTCTGAAAGCCTCCGCCGGCGTCGATCACGCTGGTGACGCCGAGCCGGTTCAGCTCGCGCATGAACTGCCGGGTCGAATTGAGCTGCTGCTCGTACGGCAGCTTCGGACCCTTGGCGAGTGTCGAATAGAGGATGAAGGCGTTGGGCCTCGCGATCAGGAGGCCCGTCGGATTGCCCGCCTTGTCGCGCCGGATCTCGCCCGCCGGCGGGTCGGGCGTGTCGCGGGTGTAGCCGACGGCGCGCAAGGCGGCGCGGTTGAGCATCGCGCTCGAGTAAAGGTGCAGCACGAACACCGGGGTGTCGGGGGCGGCCGCGTTCAACTCTTCCAGAGTCGGCATGCGCTTCTCGGCGAACTGAAACTCGGACCAGCCGCCGATCACGCGCACCCAATGGTTCACCGGCGTGCGCCGCGCCTGCTCGCGCAGCATGCGCATCGCGTCGGCGAGCGAGGGCACGCCGTCCCACCTGAGCTCGAGGTTGTAGGAGAGGCCCCCGCGTATCGGGTGCGAGTGCGAATCGATCAGGCCGGGGATCACCGTGCGCCCGTTCAGCTCCACCACGCGGGTCTTGGCGCTCCGATAAGCCATGACCGCCGCGGCGTCGCCGGTCGCGTGAATGCGGCCGTCCTTGATCGCGAGCGCGTTCACGAACGGCTGGCGGTCGTCCTGCGTTGCGATGCGGCCGTTCACGAGGAGAAGATCGGCGGGCGATCCGTTCGGGGAAGGGTTCGTGTCAGTCATTGGATAGAAAGAACTGGTCACCCACTCGCGTCGAGGATACCACTCGCAGTCGGCTCTCGGCATATCGGTTGGCGCACCCAGCCTCAAAAGGCGTAGGATTTATCCGCGCTCAGGGAAACAAGGTATCCGTAGACTCCGGTTTACTTCGACAAAACCGTTCAAACACGAGGGAGGGACCATGATCGATCGTCGGACTTTCATGTCGCTGCTCGCAACCGCTGCCGTTGCGCCGCGCTCGTCGTTTGCTCAAGGAACTCCGGGCAAGGCCGCGCTCTATTCGAGCGTCGGTCCCGTGCTCACGCACTACGACGTCGATGTCGAAGCCGCGGCGCTGACGAAGCGCGCCTCGGTGACGCTGCCGGCCAACGTGCAGTACGCCTGGCCGCATGCCTCCCGGCGGTATCTATATGTGGCCTCCTCGAGCAGCGCGCCCGGGACGGGGCCGGCGGGCACGGAGCACCATGTGAGCGCGTTTCGAATCGATCCGGCTTCGGGGGCCCTCGCGCCGCACGGCAACGCGATACGGCTGCCGACGCGCCCGATCCATATCACCACCGACATCCCGTCCCGGCACGTGCTGGTCGCGTTCAACAATCCGAGCGCGCTGCGGGTCTACAGGATCAACGGCGATGCGACGCTGGGCGAGGAGGTGCTGCAGCGCGGTCCGATCGACGCCGGGATCTACGGCCACCAGGTGCGCGTGACTGCGAACAACCGGCTGGCGATCTTCGTCGCGCGCGGCAACGATCCGGCCGGCGGCAAGCCCGAGGACCCCGGGGCGCTGAAAGCGTTCGACTACAAGGACGGGTTCCTGACGAACGGCGTCTCGATCGCGCCCAACGGCGGCTACGGCTTCGGGCCGCGGCACCTCGATTTCCATCCGACGCAGCCGTGGGCTTACGTGTCGCTCGAGCGCGAGAACAAGCTCGACATGTTCAAGTTCGATGGCGACACTCTCGCCGCGGCGCCGACATTCCGCAAGGAAACGCTCGCCGAACCCGACAACAAGAAGTCGCGGCAGGCCGCGGGCACGGTGCACGTGCACCCGAACGGCCGTTTCGTGTACGGCGTGAACCGTGCCGACACTACGACTGAATTCGAGGGCAGGAAGGTTTTCGTCGGCGGGGAAAACACGCTTGCGGCCTATTCGATCGATCCCTCCACGGGCGAGCCGACGCCGATCCAGCACGTCGACACGCGCGGCATCCACTGCCGAACCTTCCACATCGACCCGAGCGGCCGCATGCTGGTCGCCGCGCACATCATGGGACTGGCCGTGCGCGACGGCGCAGCCGTGCGCGACGTTCCTGCCTGTATGTCGGTGTTCCGCATCGGAGCCGACGGCAAGCTCGACTACGTGCGCAAGTACGACATCGACACCGGCGGCAAGCTGATGTTCTGGATGGGCATGGTGAAACTCTGAAGCCGACAACGTAAAGCGTATTTCCGATCAGCGCAGCTCTCAATAAGGGAGGAGCCCATGCGTAGTCAAGACAAGCTCGCCGTCGTGTTCGTCGCCGCGATTGCGGCAGCCGCAAGTCAGCCCGTGGGGTCCCAGGAAGGGGAGGGTGCGGGAGCGGCAAGAACACCCTCGGCGTCTCCGGAGGCCCGGAAATTTCTGGCGCCGCCGAACCAGGTCGTCGCGATCCGGGCCGGGAGGCTGTTCGATGCCAGATCGGGCAGGATGCTCGCCAACCCGGTGATCGTCGTCAGGGGCGAGCGCATCGCGGAAGTCGGCGCGGGGGTGCAGGTTCCCGCCGGCGCGACCGTGCTCGATCTCGGTTCGGCGACCGTGCTTCCCGGCATGATCGACGCGCACGTCCACCTGAATCTCAATGCGCCGAACACGCCCGCCAAGCGCGCGCTGATCGCGCTCGCGAACGCGCAAGTCGACCTCGAGGCCGGTTTCACCACCGTTCTCGACATGGATTCGCGCGGCGGATTCAATACGGTCGAGATCCGAGACGCGATCAATTCGGGCATGTTCCTCGGGCCGAGGATGCAGGTCGTCGGCCAGTCGATCAACCAGAGGGCCACCAACTACTACGCGGACGCGCAGTCGCTGCGCTTCTGGGAAGGCTTCACCGAAAACAAGAACACCAATTCCCCGTGGCTCGCCCGCGCCGCCGTGCGCGAGGCCAAGCTGCACGGCGTCGACTGGATCAAGATCTACACGACCCAGGATTTCGTCGGCCCGGTACACATGTGGCGGCCGGAGGCCACCCTGGTCAACAGCCCGTCATTGACGCTGGAAGAAGTCGAGGCGATCGTCGACGAGGCCCACCGGCTCGGGCTGAAGGTGGCCTGCCACACCTACGGCGGCGAAGGCATGAAGAGCTGCCTCTCCGCGGGAGTCGACTCGCCCAACCACCTGCTCGAGCTCGATGACGCCGCGGTCAAGATCCTTCTGCAGAAGAAGCTCTACTTCGTCCCGACCATCGACGACCTCATCTCCCTCGAGAAAGCCGACCTGCGCGAAACCGGCGGCAGGAACTCGCGCCTCAAGCTCATGGAGCAGGCTTTCAAGCGCGCGCTTGCGGCCGGCGTCACCATCGTGTTCGGAAGCGGCGCGACCTCCGCGACCATCCCCCACGGCAGGCAGGCCGACCAGTTCAGATACTTCGTAAAAT
>VBCJ01000074.1 GCA_005884335.1 Betaproteobacteria bacterium
CACCTGCGCGGCCTCCAGATTGGTTTTGAATATCGTATCGTCGAAACTGCGGGTGCCCACGTAGCCGCCGGTGTTGACGTCGATCGTGGTCATCGCCTCGGTCTGCTCGAGGATGAGGTAGCCCCCGCTTTTCAATTCGACCCTGCGCGCGAGCGCCCGCTCGATCTCGTCCTCGACGTTGTAGAGATCGAAAAGCGGCCGCTCGCCGGTGTAGTGCTCGAGCTTCTCGAGCACCTTGGGCGTGTACTCGGCGGCGAACTCCTGGAGCTTCTGGAAGTTTTCGCGCGAGTCGATGATGATCCGGCCCGTGCTTTCGCCCGCGATGTCGCGCAGCACCCTCTGCGCGAGCGACAGGTCCTGGTAGAGCGGCGTCGGCGCAGGCGCCGTGAGCGCGCGGCCGCGGATGCCGAGCCAGAGCTTTTTCAGGTACTCGATGTCCGCGCGCAGCTCCGCGTCGGTGGCGGTCTCCGCCACGGTGCGGATGATGAATCCCCCGGTCTCGTCGGCGGACAACAGCTGAGCGAGCTTCTCGCGCAGCAGCTGCCGCTCGGTCTCGTCCTCGATCCTCTGCGAAATCCCGATGTGGGGGTCCTGGGGGAGATAGACCACCAGCCGCCCGGCGATCGAAATCTGGGTCGAAAGACGCGCGCCCTTGGTGCCGATGGGGTCCTTGATCACCTGCACGAGCCGCGACTGGCCTTCCGAGAGGATGCGCTCGATGGGCTTTGTCGGCGCGTCGCTCGGTTGAGTATTCTGACGCTCCTCCCAGATGTCCGCCACGTGCAGGAATCCGGCGCGCTCAAGGCCGATCTCGATGAACGCCGATTGCATGCCCGGAAGCACCCGCGCGACGCGCCCGACATAGATGTTGCCCACGAGGCCCCGGTTCGCCGCGCGCTCGATGTGCAGCTCCTGCGGCACGCCCGCCTGCATCACGCCGACGCGGGTTTCCTGCGGCGTGCAGTTGATCAGGATATCTTCCGTCACGAGCCGAATTTCCGTATCAATTGCGCGGTCTCGTACAGCGGCAGCCCCATGATCCCGGAATAGCTGCCGTGCAGCTCGGTGACGAAGGCCGCGGCGCGGCCTTGGATCGCGTACGCGCCCGCCTTGTCGGTCGGCTCGCCGCTCTCGACGTAGGCTTCGAGCTCGGGCTCAGCGAGGTCGCAGAAGCGCACCCGGCTCTCGCTCACGGCGATCTCGATGCGCGCCTCGAACTTGAGCGCGACCGCGGTGACCACGCGGTGCTCGCGTCCGGAGAGGAGCCGCAGCATACGCGCCGCGTCGGCGGGATCGGCGGGCTTGCCGAGAATTTTCTCGTCGACGCAGACGACGGTGTCCGCGGCGAGCACCGGGAACCTGCGCAGCCGGCGCTGCGCGACCCGGTCCCAGCCCACGTCCGCTTTGGCGCGGCAGACTCGGCGGACGTAATCGTCTGGCAGCTCGTCCGCCAGCTGCGACTCATCCACGTCGGGGCCGCCGCGCGCCGGGTGCTCGCGCAGCACCAGCACTTCGAACGAGACGCCGATCTGCTTCAGCAGCTCGCGCCGGCGCGGGCTGCGCGAAGCCAGATAGATCAAGGTTCTCGCCGGATTCTTGATCATTCGCGGTGGTAGGGATGGTTGTGAAGAATGGAACTCGCGCGATAGAGCTGCTCGGCGAGCAGCACCCGCGCTAGACCGTGCGGCAGCGTCATCGCCGACAAACGCAGAACGAGTTCCGCGCCGCCCTTCGTCGCGGGCGCGAGACCGTCTGCGCCGCCGATGAGAAAGGCGGTATCGCGTCCGTCCCGGCGTTGCGCGGTCAGCCAGCGCGCAAACCCGGCGGTGCTGAGCTCGCGCCCGCGCTCATCGAGCGCCACGCGCGAGGCTCCGCGCGGCACGGCTCGCCCGATGCGCCCGCCTTCCGCCTCGAGCAGTTGCGCGGTCGATTTGCCGCCCGAGCGGGGCTCGGGGCGGACTTCGATCAGCTCGATCCTCAAGTCGCGTGGCATGCGCCTTGCGTAGTCATGAAACGCCTCGTCGACCCAGCCGGGCATGCGCGTCCCCACGGAGACCACCCACAGTTTCATCTGCCGCGCGCCGATGCCGTCTTCCGCCGGGCGCGCGCCTTGCGCGGCTTCGGCTGGCCCCACAGCTCCTCGAGATTGTAGTGCGAGCGCACCGCGGGCTGCATGATGTGCACGACGATATCGCCCAGATCGAGGAGCACCCAGTCGCCGCCGTCCTCCCCTTCGACGCCGTAGACGCGGCCGCCCGCCGCCTTCGCCCTTTCCTGGACGCGGTTCGCCAGAGCCTTCAGCTGGCGGGCGGAGTCCGCGCTCGCGATGATCACGCGGTCGAACATCGAGGTGAGATGGGTCACGTCGAAGACCTCGACCTCGCGCGCCTTGATGTCCTCGAGCGCCGCGAGCGCGGCCTTCTGGAGCTTGCGAAGATCCATCATCAGGGAGCGCCGCTCTCCTTCGCGTACAGTCCGTGCGCCTCGATGTAATCGAGGACCGCCGAGGGCAGCAGGTAACGCGGGCTGCGCGCCTGGGCGAAGTGGGCGCGGATGGCGCTCGCGGAGATGTCGAGCGCCGTGGTGCCGTAGGTGAGGACGTTTCCCCCCGGCCGCTCGCGCAGGACATCGGGGGTGCCGGCGCGCTTGCGCCACTCGGCGGCGAGCGCGGCCGGCATTCCGCCGGGGGTGAGTGAATGTCCGGGACGCTGCGCGACAAACACGTGCGCGAGGGGAAAGAGATCGCGCCAGCGCTCCCAAGAGCTCAAGTTGCGAAAGGCGTCCGTCCCCAGCAGCAGCACCAGAGAACGCTGCGGGCCGAATTCGCTCCGCAGCCGCTCCAGTGTCTCGACGGTGTAGCCGGGCGCGGTCTGGCGGATCTCGGCGTCGTCCAGCTCGAAGAGGGCGTTCTTGGCTATCGCGAGGCGCACCATCTCCAGGCGATGCGCCGCCGGCGCGAGCGGCGCCACGCGGTGCCAGGGCTGTCCGGCGGGCACCCAGCGCACCCGCTCCAAGCCGAGAATTTCAGCCGCTTCCTGAGCGAGGCGCAAGTGTCCGAAGTGCACCGGGTCGAAGGTGCCGCCCATGATGCCGATGGGCGCGCTTTTTCGCGGCGCAGCGGCCCGGCGGCGGTCAGGGGTTTTTTTCAGAAGGCTCTCAGGCGCGAATCTGGCCGCTGCCGAAGACCACGTACTTCTGTGAGGTGAGGCCCTCGAGGCCCACCGGGCCGCGCGCATGCAGCTTGTCGGTCGAAATGCCGATCTCCGCGCCCAGGCCGTATTCGAAGCCGTCGGCGAAGCGCGTCGATGCGTTCACGAGGACCGAGCTCGAATCGACCTCGCGCAGGAAACGCCGGGCGCTCGCTTCGTCTTCGGTGACGATCGCGTCGGTATGCTGCGATCCGTACTTGGCTATGTGCTCGATCGCCGCGCTCAGATCCCTCACCACGCGCACCGCGAGGATGGGCGCGAGGTACTCGGCGTACCAGTCCTCCTCGGTGGCGGGCTTCATGCCGGAAACGAGCGCGCGCGATTTCTCGTCGCCGCGCAGCTCCACGCCCTTGTCGGCGTAGATCTTGGCGAGCCTGGGCAGCACCTTGGGTGCGATTTTTTCGGCTACGAGCAGCGTCTCCATCGCGTTGCACACGCCGTAGCGCTGCGTCTTCGCGTTGTCCGCGATGCGGATCGCCTTTTCGAGGTCGGCGCGCTCGTCGATATAGACGTGGCACACGCCGTCGAGGTGCTTGATCATGGGAATGCGCGATTCGCGCATCACCCGCTCGATCAGATCCTTGCCGCCGCGCGGCACGATGATGTCCACGTATTCGTTCATCGAGAGGAGCATCCCGACCGCCGTGCGGTCAGCGGTCTCGATCACCTGAACCGCGTCTTCGGGCAGTCCGGCGGAGTTCAAGCCCGCGTGTACGCACGCGGCGATCGCCATGTTGGACCGCACCGCTTCCGAGCCGCCGCGCAGAATGCAGGCGTTGCCCGCCTTCAAGCACAGCGCCGCGGCGTCGGCGGTGACGTTGGGACGCGACTCGTAGATGATGCCGATCACGCCCAGGGGCACGCGCATCCGCCCGACCTTGATCCCGGAAGGCTGTTCCTTCAATTCGCTGATCTCGCCGACCGGATCGGGGAGCTTCGCGACCTGCTCGAGGCCCTCGGCCATGCCCTCGATCGTTTTTTCAGTCAGCGTGAGGCGGTCGATGAAAGCCGCGTCCTTGCCCGCGGCCCGCGCCGACTTCACGTCCTCGGAGTTCGCAGCAAGAAGCTTCTTCGCATCGCGGCGCACCGCCTTTGCCGCGGCGAAAAGCGCACGGTTCTTGGTGTCGGTGTCCGCGCGCGCGACCTCGCGCGACGCGGCGCGCGCGCGCCGTCCGACTTCGAGCATGTAGGACTTGATGTCCGAAGGGGCGTTCATGGGGGGAATTTTACGCTGGACGAGCGGAAGGCGTCATTTCCCCTCCTGTATTTAAGGAGGGGTGGCGCGAAGCGCCGGGGTGGTCAGATTTTGCCCGTCGGCGATGCGAACATCGGCGATCCAGTTGCGCGTTCTGCGCGCGAGGCGAGATTCAACATCTTCGCCCTCGAAGTTGGCGGCGGCCCGGCGAAGCCATGATGAGTCGATATTTTCGAACACGTTTACGTTGACGACCGCGTAGAGATGGCTTGCGATCTCGCTGGTCACCAGCGGCACGGCGCCGCACCGCGAGCACACGTGAAACGTGGCAGTCCGAGTCCCGAAGGCGTACTTCGACACGAGCGCGGCATCGCGAACCGCGACCGCCAGCTTGGCCTTTGGGTTCGAAGTCCAGACTCCTCCGTGCTTCACGCAGAACGTACAACCGCACGCGCGCGCCGGAATCTCGGGGGGGTCTCCTTCCCACTCGAGCTCGAAGGCGATGTTACCGCAGTGGCATTTACCGGTGATGAACATCTAGATGATGGATAGCGTACGCTTCACAGCTTGCCGAGAGCGCGGATTGCGACCTTGCGCAGCGCAGGTTGGTAGGCTGGCGTCATTTTGAACCCGGATCCGCCAGCTTGGATTATTACAATTCGATTCGCTTTCCTGAACACGTAAATGCCTCGGTTATCACGGATGTTCTGGCTGTAGAACGCAGAATCGCCGACTCCGGGCTCCCTTGCGAATCGGATATTCTTGTCATCGTTCGGGTCGAACTCCGCATCCACGGCCTTTTTTGCCTCGGCAACAGATTTAAACACCTGCAAATCGAGCCTCACATATTGCGCCCTGCCTGGAACAATGGAAGCAAAACTGCACGAACTACTCTCGTACGATGCGTCAGAAGTCGAGGGTACCTTGCCAGCCGACGGTGGGGAGGTAATCGGACTACCGAGAATTTCGGCTGCACCCTTCGCGTCGAGTAAGTCGCATGGGTGTGCATCTGCAGCGAACGTACGCATCGGATACAGGAGTGTCGAAAAGGTCAGGAGGATCGTCAGGTATCGGCGGAACATTTTGTCTTCAGAAAGCCAGTAGGAAGTTTGGCGGCGCGTCCATCCTGTTAGGAGCCAAACTACCAATAGCCAAGAATGCTTCGATATCTTTGTTAGACAGCAAAATGAACATGGTGCATTTTCCGCCGATTCGCCTGGGAATCAAGCGGCACGCGGCCAAGCGCACGCCCCTACAATAACCCAGTGGATTCGCTCGAATTTTCACGGTACGCCCGCCAGCTCGTCGCGGCGAAGCCCGAGTTGCGCGAGGAGCTGGAGCGCGCGAAAGACTCGGGCTGGACGCGCGAAGCGATGCAGGCGTTTCTGCGCGAGCGCCGCGGTGGGGACGAAGGCGCACTGCATTCCGGATTGCGGATCCTGCGCCAGCGCGTGCTCCTCTCGAGCCGCGGATGTCGGGCAGGCCGCATCCGCGCCTCGTCGTCGTCGGCATGGGGAAGCTGGGCGGGGGCGAGCTCAACGTTTCCTCCGACGTCGATCTCGTTTTCCTCTATCCGGAGGAAGAGGAGGGCGGTGCGCGGGAGGGCAACCTCGAATTCTTCACGCGCCTCGGGCGCCGGCTCATCGCCGCGCTCGACGAACGCACGGCGGACGGATTCGTTTTCCGAGTCGACATGCGCCTTCGCCCCTGGGGCGACTCCGGGGCGCTCGCCACGAGTTTCGACGCGCTCGAGGAATATTTCGTCGCGCATGGCAGGGAATGGGAGCGCTACGCCTGGATCAAGGCGCGCGCGCTCGGGTCCGAGGGCGAGAACCGCCCGCTCGCCGCGATCGTGCGCCCGTTCGTCTACCGCAAATACCTCGACTACGGTGCGCTCGCTGCGATGCGCGAGCTGCACGCGCAGATCCGCGAGGAAGTGGCGCGGAGGGAGCTGACCGATCAGATCAAGCTCGGGCCCGGAGGCATCCGCGAGATCGAATTCATCGCGCAGGCGTTCCAGCTGGTTCGCGGCGGCCGCGACCCGGCGCTGCAGATCCGCCCGACGCTGAAAGTGCTTGCGCTGCTCGCGCAAAAGAACCTGCTCCCCGCCGCCGCGTTCGAGGAGCTTTCCAAAGCCTACGTGTTTCTGCGGCGCCTGGAGCACCGGTTGCAGTACCTGGACGATGCGCAGACGCACGAGCTCCCCGGACCGACAGAGGACCGCTCGCTCGTCGCCCGGGCGATGGGTTTCGCTTCCTGGGATGCGTTCCGCGCCGCGCTCGAGGCGCACCGGTCCCGCGTGTCCTGGCATTTCGAGCAGGTGTTCTCGGTCGAGGAGGTCCCGAAGCACGCGCTCGCGCCGCGGTGGACCGGGTCGGAGCAGACCGAAGCGCGCCTGGCGCAGCTCGGATTTCGCGACCTTGCCGCGACTGCGGCGCGGCTTGCGGCGGCGCGCTCGGGTGCGCGCTACGACGGCCTGCCGCAGGCGAGCCGGACCCGCTTCGACGCCCTGATTCCGAGAATCATCGAAGAATCCGCCGCGCGTGAAGATCCGGACACGGCCCTCGCGCGCACCCTGCAGTTCATGGAGACGGTCAGCCGCCGCGCCGCGTATCTTGCCTTGCTCGACGAGCACCCCGCGGCACTGGCGCGCCTTGCGCAATTGCTCGGCGCGTCGAGCTGGGCGGCGGAATATCTCAACCGGCATCCGATCGTGCTCGACGAGCTGCTCGACACGCGCGCCTTGTTCGCGCGGCCGGACTGGAACGCTTTCGCCCGGGAACTCCGGCGTCAGCTCGCAGCCGGGAAGGGCGACGAGGAGCGGCAGATGGACTGGCTGCGCGAGGCGCATCATGCGCAGGTCTTTCGCCTGCTCGCGCAGGATCTGTCGGGCGCGCTCGGCGTCGAGCGGCTCGCGGACGATCTCTCCGATCTCGCCGACGTCATGCTGCAGGTGACGCTGGAGCTGTGCTGGACGAAACTGCGCGTGCGCCATCGGGACGAGCCGCGTTTTGCGATCGTGGGCTACGGCAAGCTCGGCGGCAAGGAACTGGGCTACGCTTCCGATCTCGATCTCATCTTTCTCTACGAGGATTCCGACGACCGGGCTCCGGAAATCTACGCGCGCCTCGCGCAGCGTCTGAGCGGCTGGCTCACCAGCCGCACCGCGGCGGGTGTGCTCTTCGACATCGACCTGCGGCTGCGGCCGGAGGGCGGGAGCGGGCTCCTCGTCAGCTCGCTCGACGCTTTCCGACGGTATCAGCGCGAATCGGCCTGGACCTGGGAGCACCAGGCGCTCACGCGGGCGCGCTTCTGCGCGGGCGAAGCGACCGTCGGCGCGGAGTTCGAGGAGGAGCGGCGCGCGATCCTTCAGATGCCTCGCGATGAGGCGAGGCTGCGCGATGACGTGCTGTCGATGCGGGAGCAGCTCCTGCAGGGCCACCCGAACGAGAGCGGCCTGTTCGACCTCAAGCACGACCGCGGCGGCATGATCGACATCGAATTCATCGTGCAGGTGCTCGTGCTCGCTCACGCGCGCCGCCGTCCAGAGCTCACCGCCAACGCCGGCAACATCGCCCTGGTGAAGCTGGCCGCGAAGCTAGGATTGATTCCCGGCGATTCCGCCGACGCGGTGGCCGACGCCTACCGCGAATACCGCCGCCGGCAGCACAGGCTGCGCCTGAACGGCGCGAAGTACGCGCGCGTGCCCGCAGGAGAGGTGCAACACCACATCGACGCGACGCGGGCGTTGTGGCGGAGGGTGTTCGGGAGGGAGTGATTTTGCAACTGACGCGCGGCGGCCATGGAACCTGTGTGCCTGATAAATGTCGTCAAAAAACTCCCAGAAATTGCACGCCCACGCCTGCCGCGTTGTATTCCGGATTGTGGGTGTTGAAGCCCTGGCCGTTCGATACGTGCATACCCCTGAGGGTCACGGAAAGTTCCTGCCCGCCGTTCAATCTATAAGAAAGAGTGGGGCCGTACCGGAACATGAACTCATAACGGGAAGCGCCTGCGGGGAAATCTCTGTCGTAGAGAAGGACGCCTGCGCTCCCATCCACCGAAGCCGACACGTTCCCGCTGCGCGCGAACTCGACTCGCGCTGCCAGGACGGGTCCTGCACCGATCGCGTTGCTGTCGAAGGTCTCGTTTTTGAGAGTGCCCGCTTCGAATGAGCCCGTCCTATAGGATATGGTTCCGCGAGCGCGAGACACCGTCAGGCCTCCATAGAGCTTGAAAACTCCACTATCAAGACTTTTCATGCGGGAGAGAAAATGGAGGTTCGTCGTGCGGATCTGGCGATTGCCCCGGATGGGCCCAAGCTCCTCCAGCTCAACTATGATCTCCCGCGCGGCCTGCGTCTCCGGCAAGACATTCGCCTTTTCCTGGGCCTGGCATGAAGCGTTCCCGCTCAACGCCGGGAGCAGCAACATTGAAAGCACCGCTGGAGTAGGACACGTCCAGCTTGCACGCGGGTATCTCATGGTTTCTGACGCTGTTGGGGGTCAGAGAGCTAGGGGTCAGACCCTGAAGCACCAGTGCCACGGTTCATAATCGTAACCATACGGATTGTCCGCTGGAAATGAGAGAGCGAAACCAAACCGGCCCGCGTTCTTCGACAGCCACCGAAATGCCCTGGTCTTTTCGAACTCGGGCTCAAGCGGCGCCACACCCTCGTCGGCAGTCACATCAATTGCCCGACCCGAGTGGTGCTCGCTGTAACCAGGAGGGGCACTTACGCAAAGAACTGCGTCCAGGGACAAGCCTTCGGCTAACTTGGCGCGGATTATCTCTGCTTGGCGATCAACGCTTCGGAAGGCCGAGACGATCTTGATGACTACGCCATCGGAAAGAGCCGAGGCGCTCATCTCCCGCCACTTCGCAGCCGCCGCGGGCGCAAGCATGTGCTCTCGGCCGTCGTCCCCTATCGCTGCGACGACCAACTCTTGCGCCTCGGGATGCAAAACCAAAGATCGTGCCGCGATCAGATCCGTCGATATCTCCAGAGAAGTCAGGACCGACCTGATTCGCTCAGGGCATTCGATCAGTGTCGGCATCCGGTTCGAGGTTGAGGTCCGCGACGGCGCACGCGTGGTTACGTTGCACGCCCTCGGAACGCCAATTGTGGACGAACACGCTTGGGCTGCCCGGGAATCGGCGCGGGAATTTCACCGCAACGATCGGCGCCGCATGCCAGGTAGAAGCTTTCGGCATTCGGATCCGCTTCAACGGTCACGCGGGAGGCCCCGCCCCGAAGAGCGGCCTCAAGGGCATGAGCCACCAATGCTCGCCCGATGCCGCGGTCCATGAACTGTGGCAAGACCCAAAGATGGTCGAGCTTCCAAGAGTGATTCGAAGGCACCAAGGAGTAGAAGCCGGCAATCTTATCTCCGATCGCCGCCACAAAGGTGGGCCTCGAGGTAATTGTGTCGCTCGAGACGCTGAGGTCCTGCCTCCACAGTTCGATTGTGTCGGCCGGGTAGCCCCAATACGCTTTCGCCTTGAGCGCAAGGGCGGAAAGAGCTTCTGCTTCGTGCCCTTGCGCTGGGCGGATGCTCAAACCTCTCGAGATCGAAAGACGACGAGTCACAGGTCAATTCTAAACCGGAGACCATCTTTCCCGCCGTATTGCACCGTTTTTGCGCCTGCCTACGCTAAGGGGCGCGCCGCTTGGGGCTGATGGCTAACGACGAGTTAAGCGGCCGGACGATGGCGCCAGCCGGCCAGGATCGAAGCTTCCCGCTTTCGAGAAATTGGGGTAACGCGTATTGGTGAATCTGGTGGTCCGCCCTCTCGGACGTCCCACTCAAGAGTCTCTTTGATAGTGTCCAAGATCGGTCGGTAGGTCAGCCCCGCTGCAATCGCTTTTTGGTTGTCGCCCAGAAAAAGACCACCAGAATCTTCGTCGTTCTCAGGAATCCAGAGTGGAAGGTCCATCCATGCTTCGGCACCTGCGGCGATCAGCTCTTCGTCGGAAACCCAGTTAAAGCGCGCATTGCACCCCACTGCGCTGCGGCACGCCTCTAGAAACTGTCGCGTTGTCAGTAACGACTGCGGGCCAACCGCATTGAAGTACCCCGTGCGCTGCTCCTCACTCAAGCGTACGCACCAATCGGCGAGATCGCGCGCATCGATGAACTGGATCGGACGCTCCGGGCGCCCGGGCGCAAGCACCTCGCCGCCTTGCGCGATCCGGCGCGGCCAATACGTAAACCGATCCGTCGGGTCGTGCGGGCCGGCGATGAGGCCTGGCCGAAGGTGCGTGACTCGTCCTCGAAAAGCAGCCTCAAGCGCCTCTTCGGAGCGGGCTTTGAGTGGGCCGTAACCATGGTTTCCTTCAGCCAGGGGCGCGGTCTCATCGTACGAGCGCCCGGCCGGAAACCCTGCATAAGCAGAAACGCTGGAGATGAAGGTGT
>VBCJ01000075.1 GCA_005884335.1 Betaproteobacteria bacterium
GAGCTTTTCGGCCGCGGGTTCGCCTTCGATGTGGTGGAGTGTCCCGTGGACATCGCCAACGGCACGATGACCACGAAGAATTTCCGCATGCGCGGACCTTCTGCGCAAGTGCAGATGGACGGGCAGGTGGATCTGGTGAACGAGACGCAGGACCTGCACGCGCGCGTCGAGCCCTCGGTCGGTAACAGCATTTCCTCGATCCTGGCCGTCGTCGTGAATCCGATTTGGGGTCTGGGGGCGTTTATCCTGGACAAGATCCTGAAGAATCCGGTCGGCCAGGCCCTGACATTCGAATACCGCGTTACCGGAACCTGGGAGAAGCCTGTTCCCGAGCGCCTCAAGGCCGAAGCACGCGCCGCGGATCCGGCACAGCAGCAATCACCGCCATGACCGCGCCCGCCGAATTCAAAGCCGCCGTGGTGCAGATGGTGTCTACGCCGGGGGTCGATGAGAATCTTGCCGCCGCGGCGAAGCTCGTCGTTCGTGCCGCAGAGAAAGGGGCGAAGCTCGTCGTGCTCCCCGAGTACTTCTGCATTCTCGGCATGCGCGATTCCGACAAGGTGGCCGCGAGGGAGAAGGACGGCGCAGGGCCGATCCAGGAGTTTCTTTCCGGGACCGCGAGGCGGCACGGCGTGTGGCTCGTCGGCGGCTCGGTGCCGCTCGAGTGCGACGATCCGGGCAAGGTGAGAAACAGCTGCCTCGTCTACGACTCGGACGGGCGGCGCGTCGCGCGCTACGACAAGATCCACCTGTTCGGCCTGGAGCTCGGGGCGGAACGCTTCGACGAAGCAAGGACGATCGAAGCGGGCACCCAAACCTGCGCAATCGAATCGCCGTTCGGGCGCATCGCGCTTTCGGTGTGCTACGACGTGCGCTTTCCCGAGCTCTATCGCGCGCTCGCGCCGATGGACATCATCCTCGTTCCCTCGGCCTTCACCGCGACCACCGGGGGCGCGCACTGGGAAACGCTGCTGCGCGCCCGCGCGATCGAAAACCTCGCCTGGGTGCTCGCGCCGGCCCAGGGGGGAAAGCACCCGAACGGCCGGCGGACGCACGGCCACAGCATGGTGGTCGATCCCTGGGGCAAGGTCGTCGCCGAGCGGGCCGCCGGGCCCGGCGTGGTCGTTGCCAAGATCGACCCGTCGTTCCAGGCGAAGATGCGCCGCAGCCTTCCCGCGCTCGCTCATCGGGTGTTGTAATGCCCGCGCCGGGCTAGAATACTGGCTCGGCCACCCTCATATCCCTTTCATGAACGCCCCCGAGCAGCTTTTTTCCACCGCGCAGTCCTTCCTGCTCGCCCCGCATGACCTCGAAACCGGCAAGCTCGCGGGCGTTTTCGGGTCGCTGCTTTCGCACCGGCTCGATTACGCCGACCTCTATTTCCAGTACTCGCGCAGCGAGGGCTGGAGCCTCGAGGAAGGAATCGTCAAGTCCGGGAGCTTCAGCATCGACCAGGGCGTGGGCGTGCGCGCGATTGCGGGGGAGAAGACCGCATTCGCCTACTCCGACGAGATCAGTTTGCCCGCGCTGGAGGATGCGGCAAAGGCGACCCGGGCGATTGCGCGCTCGGGTGGCGGGAAACATCCCGTGAAAGCGCGCAAAGGCGCCGGCCTCCAGCTGTATCAGCCGATCGACCCGCTCGTCTCGCTCGAAGACGCGCAGAAAGTGAAGCTGCTCGAGCGCCTGGAGCAACTCTGCCGCGCGCGCGATCCACGTGTCATACAGGTCATGGCGAGCCTCGCCGCCGAATACGAAGTCGTGTTCGTCGCCCGGTCAGACGGCGTGCAGGCGGCGGACGTCCGCCCACTCGTGCGGCTCTCGGTGCACGTGATCGTCGAGCAGAACGGCCGGCGCGAACAGGGCACAGCCGGCGGCGGCGGGCGCAGCGACTACGGCCACTTCACCGAGGAGCGGCTGCAGGAGTACGCGAAACACGCGGTCGACCAGGCGCTCGTCAATCTGGAATCGCGCCCGGCGCCTGCGGGCACCATGACCGTGGTGCTCGGGCCCGGCTGGCCGGGCATTCTGCTGCACGAGGCGATCGGCCACGGCCTGGAGGGCGACTTCAACCGCAAGGGCTCCTCGGCCTTCGCCGGTAAGATCGGAAAGAAAGTCGCGGCGCGCGGGGTCACGGTCGTGGACGACGGCACCATGCCGGGCCGGCGCGGCTCGCTTTCCATCGACGACGAAGGCAATCCTACGCAGCGCAACACGCTGATCGAGGACGGCGTGCTCCGCGGCTACATGCAGGACAGTCTGAACGCCCGCCTGATGGGGGTGCCCGTCACCGGCAACGGCCGGCGCGAGTCGTTCGCCCACGTGGTGATGCCGCGCATGACCAACACCTATATGCTCAACGGCGACAAGGACCCGGCGGAAATCATGGCTTCGGTGAAAAAAGGCCTGTACGCGGTCAACTTCGGCGGCGGGCAGGTGGACATCACCAACGGCAAGTTCGTGTTCTCCGCCTCCGAGGCGTACATGATCGAGGACGGTAAAGTCACCTACCCCGTGAAAGGCGCCACGCTGATCGGCAACGGGCCCGACGCGCTCACGCGCGTCTCGATGATCGGCAACGACCTCGCGCTCGATACCGGTGTCGGCACTTGCGGAAAGGAAGGCCAGAGCGTGCCGGTGGGCGTGGGGCAGCCGACGCTCAGGATCGATGGGCTGACCGTGGGTGGAACAGCCTAGGGGCCGTCGGGTGGAACGGCGTAGGCGCAAACGCGATCACTCGACTCACACAGGAGAACAACGTGAACTCAAAGATAATTTTTGCTGTTTCATCCACCGCGCTGCTTCTCGCATGTGGAACCGCGCAATTGCACGAAGATGAAGGCAAGGGCCAGCTAGGCCGCGTCAAGTTTGCGAACTCGTGCGATCCCAAGGTGCAGCCGCAGCTTGAAACCGGCGTGGCGATGCTGCATTCGTTTTGGTACAGCGCGGCGGAAAAAACTTTCCGCGACGTACTGGTGCAGGACCCGTCATGCACCATCGCGAACTGGGGCATAGCCGCGATCCTGATGTCGAATCCGCTGGCGGGCATTGGAGCATCCTCCAAGGGAGCTGCGGCGGCACAAGCCGCAATCGAACAGGGGCGCGGCGTCAGCCCCAAGACTCAGCGCGAGCGCGACTACATCGAAGCGGTCGCCGCGTACTACCAGGATTTTTCGAACCGCTCGGAACGTTCGCGCCAGGAGTCGCGCGCCAAGGCGTTTGAAGAATTAGCCGCCCGCTACCCGGATGACGACGAAGCGCGGATTTTCAGTGCACTGTACATCGCGGGTACCCAATCGCAGGCGGATCAAACCTTTGCGGCGTACTTGAAGGCCGCCGCAATTCTGGAAAAAATGTTCGTCAAGTATCCCGATCATCCGGGCGTTGCGCACTACCTGATCCACAGCTACGACGCGCCGCCCATCGCCAAGCAGGGCCTGCCTGCCGCGCAACGCTATGCGAGCATCGCGCCGGCGGCGCCGCATGCGCTGCATATGCCTTCGCACATTTTTACCCGCGTTGGCGCTTGGGAAGAATCGGTCGCGACCAACACCCGCGCAGCGGGAGTGGCAATAAAGGGGGATGAAGTGAACGAGGCGTATCACGCCAGCGACTATTCCGTATACGCCTACCTGCAACTGGCGCGCGACAGCGACGCCAAGCGCGAAATGGAGGCGGTGTTCAAGGTCACCACCAGCAACCCGGCGTTGGCCTTTGCCCGCCTTTATGCGATCGCCGCGATGCCTGCACGCTACGCGATGGAGCGCGGCGCGTGGCGCGAGGCGATGCAGTTACAGCCCCAGCCGACCCAGATCCTGTTTCCAGATGCCATCACGTATTTTGCAATTACTGGGCCACCGAAGTCGAAATTCAGCGGCTCGCCGTAGCGGGGTGGATCGCGCTGGCCCAAGGCAAGAAGGATGAGGCGCTCAAGTTCATGGGCGCCGCCGCCGATCTGGAAGACAAGAACGAAAAGCACATTGTCACGCCCGGCCGCATCGTCCCCGCTCGCGAGCTGCTTGGAGACATGCTGATCGAGCTCAAACAACCCGCGCAGGCGCTCAAGGAATTCGAGGCATCGCAGGCGCGCGAGCCCAACCGCTTTCGAGGCTACTACGGCGCGGCACGCGCGGCGGAAGCTGCGGGTGATCGCCGCAAAGCGGCGGACTATTACGCCAAGTTGATGGAACTGGCGAAAAAAGCCGACTCGTCGAGACCGGAGCTCGTGCGTGCGCGTGCGTATGTGGCGCAGCGCTGATCTGGCACTTTCCCTTGCTCTTGCTCTGTATGCGGCAACTCCCGCCGCGCACGCCGTGCCATTCGAAGACACCCCCGACGCTGCCGCGCGGGATCCCGACTACGCGGCAGCGAAGGCAGCAATGGACAAGAAAAACTGGGCCGAGGCCGTGAAGCGTTTTCATCAGGCGGCGCTGCGCGACCCTGACAGCGCCGATCTGCACAACTATCTGGGCTTTTCGTACCGCAACCTGAAACAGATGGACCTTGCCTTCAAGCACTACAAGCGCTCGATTGAACTCAACCCGCGTCATCGCGGCGCGCATGAGTACATCGGCGAGGCCTACCTGATGATGAACGATTTGCCCGGTGCGGAGAAACATCTTGCCGCGCTGCGCGAGATTTGCCTGCTGCCGTGCGAAGAACTGGCCGATCTGGAGAACGCCATCAAGGAATATCGCGGGAAGCGAAAGTAGGCGCGAGCGGCATCTGAAGCGGGATTCCATCATCCTTTCTGCCAGCCCTTGGCGCGCTCCAGCGCCCGACGCCACTCTCCCATCCGCTGCTCGGCCTCCCCGCGCTTCATCTTCGGCTCGAAGCGTTTCGCAACTTTCCATTGTTTCGCGATTTCCTCGCGGCTCTTCCACACGCCGGCGGCCAGGCCCGCCAGATACGCCGCACCCAGCGCCGTGGTCTCGAGGACCCGCGGGCGCACCACGCGAATGCCGAGCAGATCCGCCTGGAACTGCATGAGGAGGTCGTCCGCCGCGGCGCCGCCGTCGACGCGCAGCTCTTGCGATTTCTGACCGGAGTCCTGTTCCATGGCGTGGAGGAGCTCCGCGGACTGGAAGGCGATCGACTCCAAAGCGGCGCGCGCGATGTGGCCGGCGTTGGAGCCGCGCGTGAGTCCGACGATCGTCCCGCGCGCATACGGGTCCCAGTGCGGCGCGCCCAGGCCGGTAAAGGCCGGCACCAGATAGACGCCGCCTGAATCTGCAACGCTCGCTGCAAGTTTTTCCACGTCGACCGACTTCTTTATCAACCGCAGGCCGTCGCGCAGCCATTGCACCACCGCGCCGCCGGTGAAGACGCTGCCTTCCAGCGCGAACTGCTTCGCGCCCGCTTGCGCCGCGCAGGTGGTGATCAGGCCGTTGCGGGAGGCGATCGCCTGGCCGCCGGTGTTGAGCAGCAGAAAACACCCCGTGCCGTAGGTGTTCTTCGCCATGCCGGCCTCGTGGCATGCCTGGCCGAAGAGCGCGGCCTGCTGGTCGCCGGCGATTCCGGCGATGGGGACGTCCGCGCCGAGCGTGTTTTTCGCGGTCGTGCCGTAGATGTGAGAGGAGGGCAGGACCTCGGGCAACATTGCGCGCGGCACGCGGAAGATTCGAAGCAGCTCCTCGTCCCACTCTCCGCGGTGGATGTCGTAGAGCATGGTGCGCGAGGCGTTGCTCGGATCGGTGACGTGGAGCTCACCGCCGGAGAGCCGCCACGCGAGCCAGGTGTCGATGGTGCCGAACGCGAGCTCGCCGCGCTCGGCGCGCGCGCGCAGGCCGGGCACCTTGTCGAGCAGCCACTCGAGCTTGGTCGCGGAGAAATACGGGTCGACGACGAGGCCGGTCTTCGCCCGAACGCTCTTGTCGAGGCCTTCGCGCTTCAGCGCATCGCAGCGCGCGGCGGTGCGCCGGTCCTGCCACACGATGGCGCGGTGAACCGGCGCTCCCGTGCGCCGGTCCCACACCACCGTGGTCTCGCGCTGATTGGCGATCCCGATCGCGGCGACGCGCTTCGGGGCCAGCTTCGCTTTTTCGAGCGCCGCGCGCGCGCACGCGAGCTGAGTGCGGAGAATTTCCAGTGCGTCGTGCTCGACCCAGCCCGGCTGCGGGAAATGCTGGCGGAACTCCTTCTGCGCCGAGGCGCGCGCGGCCCCGCGCTCGTCGAACACGATGGCGCGGGAGCTCGTGGTGCCCTGGTCGAGCGCGAGAACGTAGCGCATGGAAAATTCTAACAGGGGCGCGAACTGCTCCTATAATCACCTTCCGCCAAGGGAGGACTTCATGATCCGAACCTCGAAGCCGTCTGCATTCGTCCTGACAACGCTTCTCGCGGTGGCAGCTCCGGTCGCCGCGCAGCAGATCGAGAACGAGCTGGTCCTCATCACGCCGGTCGCGAGGACCCTGACCGATCCGGCGCTGGCGGAGTTCGCCAAGTACGCGAAGGAGAAGTGGAACGTCAACGTGAAAACGAGCGCCCTGGCGGCCGGCACGCCGGTCGCCTACGGGCGCATCGTCGAGTGGAAGGGCAGGCCCGAGGCCGACATCTTCTGGGGCGGCGAGAGCGCGCTCTTCGACAAGCTCGCCGAGCAGAAGCTGCTGGCCAAGCTCGACCTGCCGAAAAGCGTCGTCGACTCGATCCCGGACAGCATCGGCAAGCCCAAGCCCATCCCGCTGAAGGACCCCAAGGGATACTGGATCGGCACGGTTCTCGAGCCCTACGGCCTGGTCTATCACCCGCGGCTTTATCAGCGGCTCGGCATCGAGCCGCCGAAGGACTGGGACGATCTGCTCAACCCGAAGTTGAAGGGCAACGTCGCGCAGTGCGCGCCGACGCGCTCGTCCAGCAGCCACGCGACCTACGAGGTGATCCTCCAGCGCGACGGCGACGAAAAGGGCTGGGCGTGGCTCAAGCGCCTCGGCGGCAACACCGGCATCTTCACCGCGCGCAGCCGCGACGTGCCGGCGGTCGTCGCGAGGGGCGAGTTCGCGGCGGGGTTCGCGGTGCCGAGCTACATGGCGTTCGAGGATCGGCTGGCCGGGCACGACATCAAGTTCGTGGCCCCGAAAACCGCGTGGATCACGCCCGAGCCTATCGGCATCCTCGCCGGCTCCAAGCGTCCCAGGACCGCGCTCGCCTTCGTCGAGTTCATGCTTTCCGAACGCGGCCAGAACATGGCGATGGAGCGCGGCGTATTCCCGATCACGCCGAAGCACCGCGTTCAGGGCAAGCCCGGTTCCCAGGCGGAAATGGCGGTCGAGTTCACAGGCGGCATCCGCTCCTACTTCGACGTCGAAGTGACCAACATCTACGACGACGACAAGGCTCAGGCCCGCTACGAGCAGGTCAACTCGCAGTTCCGCAAGGAGATCGAGTCCGTCGCGGAAGAATTGAAGAGGAAGTAAAAACCGCTGGCCGCCAGGGTCATGCGCATCGCGGTCGAGAATCTCACGAAGCGCTTCGGGGCGCTGGCGGCGGTCAGCCGGGTCAGCCTTTCCATCCGGGAGGGCGAGATGTTCACCCTCCTGGGTCCCTCGGGGTGCGGCAAGACCACGCTGCTCCGGCTCCTCGCCGGCTTCTACACCGCCGACGAGGGGGAGATCCGGTTCGGCGATCGCGTGGTCAACGACGTGCCCCCGCACGAGCGCGGCATCGGCATGGTGTTCCAGAACTATGCCCTGTGGCCGCACATGACGGTGTCGGAGAACGTTTCCTACGGGCTGAAGCTGCGCAAGGTCTCATCGTCCGACATGGCTGCGCGGGTGCAAGGGGTGCTGGCGAAGGTGGGCCTGACCGGCCTCGGCGATCGCTATCCCGGCCAGCTTTCGGGCGGGCAGCAGCAGCGCGTGGCGCTGGCGCGCGCGCTGGTGCTCAATCCCCAGATGCTGCTGCTCGACGAGCCGCTCTCCAACCTGGACGCGAAGATCCGCGTGCAGGTGCGGGCCGAGATCCGCAAGCTCCAGAAGGAGCTGGGGATCACCGCGGTCTACGTGACCCACGACCAGGAAGAGGCGCTGGCCATGTCCGATCGCATCGCGGTCTTCAATCTCGGAAGGGTCTGCCAGGTCGGGCCGCCCAAGGCGCTGTACGAGCGGCCCGCCAACCGGTTCGTGGCCGATTTCATCGGGATCAACAACCTCGTCGAAGGCACGGTGCGCTCGGTCGAAGGCGCCGACCGGACCCTGCAGGCGGAAACGGCGTTCGGCGTGCTGTCGGCGATCCACGACGCGACGCTGCGGGTGGGGGACCGGTGCGTGATCTGCATGCGACCGGAGAACCTCTTGCTCGACGGCCCCTCCGGCGGGGAGAGAAATCGCTTCGAAGGCAGGATCGCGTTCAGCGCCTATCTCGGCAACACGCTGCGCTATGACGTCGATCTCGGCGGCGGAGTCACCTTCAAGACCGACATCGGAGATCCGTGGCACCACGAGCAGATTCCGACGGGCACGCCGGTCGAGCTGAGCTGCGCGATCGGCAGCACGCTGGCGATTCCTGCGGACTGACGCATGGGCATGGCGCAGACCGCAGCACTCGTCATCCGGGGGCCCCGCACCCCGGCGAGCGCCGCGATCGGTTTCGGCCTGATCTGGGTGTTCCTCTTCCTGTTCGTCCTATACCCGCTCACGCGGATTTTCTACGACGCCTTCTCCGACGAGGCCGGCCAGCTCACTCTCGCGAACTTTTACGAGTTCTTCACGGACCGGTACTACCTGCGCTCGCTGTGGAACTCCCTGGTACTGGGAGTCGCCACGGTCGTCACGACCTCGGTGATCGGGATCGCGGTCGCGTTTCTGATCATCCGCTTCGAATTCCCTTATCGGAATCTCTTTTCCTATCTCACGATGCTGCCGATGATCCTGCCGCCGCTCGTCGGCGTGCTCGGATTCGTCTTCATTCTCGGCCGCGCCGGCACGGTGAACGTGCTGCTCATGGACTGGTTCGGCATGCTGCATCCGGTGAACTTCATGTACGGGACGCACGGCGTGCTGCTCGTCGAGACCCTGCACCTGTTTCCGTTCATGACCCTGAGCATCCTCGACTCGCTTTCCAAGGTGGATCCGTCGCTCGAGGAAGCCGCGCAGGTGATGGGCGCGAACGGCTGGCGGCGCTTCCGTGACGTGACGCTACCCCTGACCACTCCCGGCTACGTTTCCGGAGCGTTGCTCGTCTTCATCTGGACCTTCGCCGACTTCGTCACGCCCCTGGTCGTGGGAGTGCAGGACCTGCTCGCGGTGCAGGCTTACCTCAACATCACGCAGTTCGTCGACCGCCGCATCTTTCGCATGGGTATCGTGATATCGGCGCTGCTCGTGGTGCTCGCCATCGTGTTCGTGCTGGTCGCGCGCCACTATGTGG
The DNA here is from genome assembly GCA_005884335.1 of Betaproteobacteria bacterium. Classification (GTDB taxonomy): domain Bacteria; phylum Pseudomonadota; class Gammaproteobacteria; order Burkholderiales; family SG8-39; genus VBDM01. The sequence goes on from VBCJ01000075.1 coordinate 9,361, forward strand.
CGATCAAGGACTACAGCTCCCTCGCCTACTCGAGGGTGGAGCGCCGGCAGCTGGGGCCGGTCGCGCGCTGGCTTGCCGTGGGTTTTCTCGTGCTGCTCTTGTTCGCATCGCTCCTCCCGCAGGCCGGCGTCGTGCTCGCCGCGGTCGGCAAGGGCTGGTCGCTCACGGCGTTGCCGGACCATTACACCCTCGACCACTTCAGGCAGGTCAGCGTCGAAACGCCCAGGTTCATCGTTAATTCGCTGCTGTACTCCGGGCTGGCCGTGCTGATCTGCCTCGTGATCGGGGTTCCGATGGCCTGGATCATGGCGCGGACCCGGACGCCGGGGCGGGGCGCGATGGACGCGCTCACCACGCTGATCCTCGCGATTCCGGGAACCGCCATCGGCATCGCGTACAAGCAGCTATTCGTCGCTGCTGCTCGTGCACAAGTCGATGGAAGAAGCGGCCGAGAACGTCGGCGCCGGCAAGTTGATCACGTTCAGGGACATCACCGCGCCGCTCGTGTGGAAGGGCATCCTCGTCGGCGCGATTTTTTCCTTCATCATGTCGATCCAGGAGGCCTCCGCCACGCTGTTCCTCACGCTGGGCGGCTGGGAGATGATCCCCTTCGGAATCTTCACCTACTACATCGCCGGATCCCACAGCCAGGCGGCCGCGCTCGGCGTGATCCTGATCGTGCTCTGTGCGGCGAGTCTCTACGTGGTCAATCGCGTCGCGGGAGCGCGCGTCGGCGGGCTGTTCGGGTGAGATGAGGCCGCTCGCCGAACTCGACGCGCGCGGCGTGAGAGCCGTGCTCGTCGACATCGACGAGACCCTGACCACGGCGGGCAAGCTGACCGGCGACGCGTACGCGGCGCTCGAGCGCCTGCACGCCGCGGGCAGGATCGTCGTGCCGGTGACCGGACGCCCGGCCGGATGGTGCGACCACATCGCGCGCATGTGGCCGGTGGACGCGGTGGTGGGCGAGAACGGCGCCTTCCACTTCTACTTTTCAGAAGGGAAGCTGCACAAGCGCTTTCTGGAAGACTCAGCCGAACGCGCGCAAAAGCGCGCGCGCCTGGACGGCATCGCCCGGCGCATCCTTGCCGAGGTGCCCGGCTGCGCTCTCGCCGCCGATCAGCCTTACCGCGAGACCGACCTCGCGATCGATTACAGCGAAGATGTGCCGCCGCTCGCCCTCGACGCCGCGGAGCGGATTGCGGAGCTGATGCGCGACGCGGGACTGAACGCCAAGATCAGCTCGATTCACGTCAACGGCTGGTTCGGCGGATACGACAAGCTCTCGACCAGCCGCGTCCTGTTTTCGGAGCGTTTCGGCCTCGATCCCGGCGAGGCAAACAGGGAGTTCGTGTTCGCGGGCGACTCGGCGAACGACGCTCCGATGTTCGGCTTCTTCGAGAATTCCGTCGGCGTGGCGAACGTGCGCCGTTTCGAGGGGCGGCTCGCCGCGGCGCCGAAGTACGTGACCCGCGGGGCCTCGGGCGCCGGCTTCGTCGAGCTGGCGCAGCATCTCCTGCAGTACTGACCGCGACTGTGCCCCCGCTCATCCCTCGTTTCTGCGGTTTCGCACCGCCCTGCTGCAGTCCGTCGCAAGGCGCTCGCCGCGCGCGTTGCGCTCCCCTACAGTGCCGCCCATCGACACCTGGGAGGCACTCATGAGCGCAAAACACCTGGTTCCGATCCTCGTCCTCGCCGCCGGCGCCATCACCGCGGTCTATGCGATGCGGCATCCCGCCGCCGAGGAGGCCCTGCCGGCCGCCGAGGGCGAGATTCCGCGCATCGTGATCGTCGCCAAGCGCGAGCATGCCGCTGACCAACGGCATTAAGCAGTCGGGCTCCGGCATAGCGGCGCTGTACCGCCGCTATGGCGAGTGGCTGGTGTCGATCACGTGGAAGCGCTTCATCGTCCTCTCGCTCCTGCTGCTGTTCGTGACGGGCATCCTCTCAAGCCTCCCGCCCTTCAACTGGGACCTCGCAACCAGAACGACACGCGTGCCGGCGAGCCGCAACGTCGACATCACGGTCGACGACAACGGCGTACGGATCAAGCCCAAGCGCAAGGGCTCGCACGCTCCCGAGATCACGATCGACGAGCACGGCGTACGCATCAAGCGCGCGGGCGATGCAGGCTCGGGCCCGCAGGAAATCATCGTCGACGAGCATGGCGTGCGCCGCGGCCCGGACGCCATCCCGACGCAGCCCAAGCCGCCGACCCCTCCGGCCGCGCCGAGCGCGAAGGACGAGGCGGCGGGCGTGGCCGGGGAGATCACACAAGAGCTGGCGCAGGACATCCGCCGCGAGGTGATCGACGCCATCGGCGAAATGGGCGACGAGGAGCGCGTCGTCCACGTGCGCCTGGGCAACTACCTGCCGCAGCTCGCGTTCCTCTTCATCCTGCTGTCGGCCGCGATCAAGATCGCCTACGCGGGCCGCGTGAAGGCCGAGGCGAGGGCGGCCCAAGCGCAGGAAGTCGCCGAAGCGGAGAGCCTCCAGCGCCAGGTGGTCGAGGCGAGGATGGCCGCGATGCAGGCGCAGGTCGAGCCGCACTTCCTCTTCAACACGCTCGCGAGCATCGACCACCTGATCGAGGTCGACCCGCCGCGCGCGAGCCGCATGCAGAAGAACCTGATCGCGCTCTTGCGCGCCTCGATGCCGGCGATGCGCGACAAGGCGACCCATCTGGGCCGCGAGCTCGAGGTGGTGCGGCCTTACCTGGAAATCCTGAAGGTGCGCATGGAAGAGCGCCTGCAGGCGCAGGTCGATGTGCCCGAAGGCCTGTACTCGGCCGACTTCCCGCCGATGATGCTGCAGTCGCTCGTCGAGAACGCGATCAAGCACGGTCTGGAGCCGAAGGCCGACGGCGGCTCGCTCACCGTGAGCGCCGAGGTGGCGCACGGCAAGCTGCACGTGAGCGTCGCCGATACCGGCGTTGGCTTCGCACGCGCGGCGACCGCGGGAACCGGCACCGGCCTCACCAACATCCGCGAGCGGCTGAAGCTCATCTACGGCGACGCGGCGGAGCTGCGCATCACGCCGAATGCGCCGACTGGCACGCGGGTGACCATCGTCGTACCCTATAAGGCGACATGACCCGTGCGGTAATCGCCGACGACGAACCGTTGATGCGCGAGCAGCTGCGCGCGCGCCTCTCCGAGCTCTGGCCCGAGCTCGAGATCGTGGCGGAAGCGAAGAACGGGGTCGAGGCAGTCGAGCAGGTCGCCGCGCTCCGTCCCGAAGTGGTCTTCCTGGATATCCGCATGCCGGCGAAGACCGGCATCGAGGCCGCGCGCGAGATCGCTGCGCTCGACGGCCGCCTTCCGGAGATCGTTTTCGTCACCGCCTACGACCAATACGCGATCGATGCCTTCCAGCAGGGCGTGATCGACTACGTGCTGAAGCCGGCCGAGCGCGAGCGCCTCGGCGTCACCGTCGAGCGCTTGCGCAAGCGCCTCGCCGCGCCGTCGCCGTCATCGGACGCGCTGCAGCAGGCGCTCGCCAGCCTGGCGGAGAAACTGGAGCCGGCGTCGCGGCTGAAGTGGATCCAGGCCTCTGTCGGCAACCAGATCCAGATGATCCCGGTCGACGACGTGCTGTTCTTCGTCTCCGACGAGAAGTACACGCGCGTGCAGACCGCGCAGCAGGAAGCGCTCATCAGGAAGCCCATCAAGGAGCTCCTCGCCGAGCTCGACCCGGCGCAGTTCTGGCAGATCCACCGCTCGACGCTGATCAACGCGCGCGCCATCGCCGGCATCGTCCGCGACGATCGCGGGCGCCAGCTCGTGGCGGTCAAGGGAAGGCCCGAGATGCTGGAGGTCAGCCGCAGCTACGCCCACCTGTTCAAAGGGATGTGACCCGCACTTGACTGCCATCAATGCGCGCTGCGGGGCGCTGCACAACAATCCGTCCTTCGAATCGGCGCAGAAGAACAAGCATGAAAATCCACGAATACCAGGCCAAGGAAATTCTGCGCAAGTACGGGGTCGCAACGCCGCGCGGCGTTCCCTGCTTCTCGGTCGAGGAGGCGGTGGCCGCGGCGCGCGAGCT
>VBCJ01000076.1 GCA_005884335.1 Betaproteobacteria bacterium
CGCTCCGATCGCCATGATAGGATACTTTCCACGAAGATTTCACAGGAGGAGGTGCACGATGGCCGCTTCAAAAAACAACAGCGCTCCCGTCCTGCCCTGCGGCTGCTGCTCGCCGCGTCGCGGATTCTTGAGCAGGCTCGCAGCGTTGGGTGCAGCCGCCGTTCTTCCCGGCGAGCTCCTGGCGCAGGACGCGAAGAAATCCGCAGCGCGTGGCAAACCGTACCGTATCGACGTTCACCACCATCTCATTTATCCCGGCTATCTCGATGAAATCGCCGGCAGCCGCGCGGGCTCGCCGGTGAAGTGGTCGCCGGCCATGTCGATCGAGGAGATGGACAAGAGCGGCATTGCCTTGTCGATGATGTCGCTCGTGCAGCCGAGCGCCTCAGCAGGTGATTTGGACAAGCGGCGCAAGATCGCGCGCCAGAGCAACGACTATGCGGCGCAGCTCGTGCGCGACCACCCGGGTCGCTTCGGCAACTTCGCTACGCTGCCGCTGCCCGATGTCGAAGGGAGCCTGAAGGAAATCGAGTACGCACTCGATGCGCTCAAGGCCGAAGGCTTGGGCCTCATGACGAGCTACCAGGACAAATACCTCGGCGACACCGCCTTCGCGCCGGTGTGGGAAGAGCTCAATCGCCGCAAGGCGGTGATCTACACCCATCCGCTCTCACCCGATTGCTGCAGGAACATCAAGAGCGACGTTCCGCCCTCGGCGATCGAGTACGCGACCGATACGACCCGAACCATCGCGAGCCTCGCGTTCAGCGGCACCGCGGCGCGCTATCCGGATATCCGCTGGATCTTTTCGCACAGCGGCGGCACCGCGCCGTTCCTCGTCAGCCGCTTCACGCGCCTGGAAGCCGAAATGAAGGAGAAGGCGGCGCAGCGCATGCCCAAGGGCGTCATGTACGAGCTGAAGAAGTTCTACTACGACACGGCCCAGGGCAACCACGCGGGCGCGCTTGCGGCACTGATGAAGATCGTCACGCCTTCGCAAGTGCTCTTCGGCACCGACTTTCCGTTCCGCGACGGCGCCGAGGAGATCGGTGGTCTCGCAGCCTATCGCTTCGCGCCAAACGATCTGCGCGCGATCGAGCGAGAAAATGCTCTCAGGTTGTTGCCGCGGCTGAGCGCCTAGACCGGGCTATTCTCCGTAGCCGGAGTTCTTGAGAAACTCGGCCCGCTCCTCCGGGTCGGCGAGGTTTTCCGCGAGCCGCTGATAGAACGCCTTCAGGTCGCGCGCCTGCGCGACGGCCTTCTTCGCCATCACCTTGGCGATCGGACCCACATAGGGTGCGAGCCGCCCGGCCGCCTTGTCGACCTCGCCGGGATCGATCGACCTGCTCGAAAGATCGGGAGAGGACGGGTCCGGCGCGGCTTCGGATAGCGCGATCGCGAAAACCTTCTCGAGCGCCGTCGCAGCGAACGCCTTTGCGTCCCGCTCTGACCGAACGCTCTCGGCGAGAAGGCGAACGAGGGTAGGGCCATCGGTGGTGGTCTTCGCCGATCTCTTGACGAGCACTCTCGCCATCGGGCCGACATAGGGCGCGAGCAGCTCCTCGAGCGCACGCAACCGCCCCGCCTCCCATCCCGGGGGTGGGGAAGTCGTGTCCGGTCGGTCCTGGTGAATGATCGTGGGGAGGATGGTCGCTTCGGACGGGATAGACACACCGCCACGGGTTTCGAAGCCCTTGGCGAGGGCCTCCGCGAAGTCGCGGGCGCTGGCGTAACGGTCCTCTGGCTTCTTCGCGAGCGCCTTGGTGAGGATTGCATCGAAGACTTCGGGAACGCCCTGGGGATTGATTTCCGAAGGATTGCGGTGGGGTTCGTGGCATATCTTGTACCCGACGGTCTCGGTCGGGCCTTCAAACGGCTTGACGCCGGTAAGCAACTCGTAGAGGACGACGCCGCAGGAAAAGATGTCGCTGCGCCGGTCCACCTGCTGCCCCGCATACTGCTCCGGTGACATGTACGCAGGGGTACCCATGATGGACCCGACCTGGGTGAGGTTGGAGCGGTCGATCCGGGCAATCCCGAAATCCGCAAGCTTGAGACGGCCGTCCGGGGTCATGATGATGTTCTGGGGCTTGATATCGCGGTGGATCACGCCATGTTCATGGGCGTAGTCGAGCGCGTCCAGCAACCGGCTCATGATGTTCATCACGTCCTGGAGTCCGAAGCGCACCTGCCGGGCGAGAAAGTCGCGCAGGCCGCGACCCTGCACGTACTCCATCGCGATATAGGCGAGCTGCTTGTTCTCGCCGTATTCGTAGATGCCGACGATAGCGGGATGGTTGAGGCGACCCGAGGCGAGCGCCTCGTTCTTGAACCTCGCAATGATCTGCCCGGCGAGGTTTTCGTCGACCAGTTCCTTGCGCACGGTCTTCAGCGCGACATGGCGCTCGAGCACGGGGTCGTATCCCTTGTAGACGACCCCCATCGCCCCCTTGCCGATGACTTCGACGACTTTGTACTTGCCGAGTTGCTTGAGAACTGCCACTAGTCTCCGGGACCGCCGTTATAGCGGCCTTCACTCCCCGAGCATCTTCATCGCTTGCACCAGGCTCGTTCTCATGCGGTTGAACGATCCGGCGAGAATCGCGATCTCGTCTTTGCCCTTGCTCGTGAATTCCGGGGCCTCGAGATTACCGAGACTGACTTCGTCGGCGATCCGCGACAGCCGGGTGACGGGCCGGATCACGATGGCATGAAGCATGAGGTTGAGGGCGACGAAGATGAAGGCGAAGACCCCGGTGAGAGAGATCATGAAGACCTTGAAGGTATCGTTGGCGCGCTTGATGGGCAAGGTCATGGGGACGGACACGATCTGTGCGCCGACCACCTCGTTCAGCTTCCAGCCGAAGCCGTTCGCCGGACCGTAGAGCTCGATCATGGTCTTCGGAGCCGTGTCCACGGTGCTGTGGCAGTACAGGCAGGCGGCGTCCTTGATCTGCAGAGGCCGGGCCATGTACAGGGCCCGGCCGGTCGGCGTATCGCGCTCGCCGATGATCTCGGGGCGGTCCGGCGCCTGCCGGAACTGGTTCACGACATCGGTTTCCCAGTCGGTGGCACGGTTGCGGGGATTGGTCGGATTGAGCGTCGCTTCCTTGTAGTCGTAATCGGTGAATTTCTTGCGCAGGTCGCTGAACTGCTCGTTGGCGGCGTACGCGGGTACCGACTGCGGCAGGAACTGGTACTTAATCTGAGTCTCGAGCAGCGGGCGCACCTGCTTGGAGGTGTAGCCGCGCGTCGCGAGCGCCGATTCCATCATGATGCGGGCGTGCTGGAGCACCTCCTCGCGCGCGTTCTGCCGCAGCAGGTCGAGCGACACATAGGCGGCGATGGCCAGGCCGGCCAAGAAAATTGCGAGAAACACGATGTTGAACTTGACGATCAGTCTCATGACCGTTTCCTCCTATTGTTGCGCACCGGATTTCCGGCTCTTCGGGCTGTTCGGGTCCTTCGGTTCGTACTTTTCCGGGAACAGCACTTTGTCCCATTCCGGGTGTTCCCGGAGATTGTCGATCAGCTTGCGGCGAAACTCGGAATCCTTGGATCGAATTTCAAACCGCTTGACGAAATTTTTTCGCATCGGGAAACCGGCTTTTAGCCAGGCCTCGACCTCGGCGTATGTCACCTCGTGTTCGCGCTTGGGCTCGGACCTCCTGTTCTTGAACCGATCGAGCAACACCGGCAGGTCGTCCCGAAAATGCCGCGGCATGTTCTTTACGAACTCAGCCGAGGGCCGTGGGCCGAGGGTTGCCGGCTGCTCGCCCCTGCGGACGATGAACTCGCCTCCCTTAGCGTCGCGCGCGATTCTCTGCACGCCTTTCCTGCTGATTTCGGAAAATCTCACGGCGCCGGATTCGACGTATATGTCGGTGGAGCCGTCGCCCGCGTTCAGAACCGCGGTCGCTTCCCCGGCGTCGATCTCGACGCGCGGCGTGAGGTAGCGGTACTGTGTGCCCTTGCTGGATTTTTTCTGGGTGAACTTTGCCCAGCCGGACAGCACCGCGATCTCCGACTGGCCGCGCGCTCCCGACGCGATGCTCGTCAGCATAGCGCGCGCGCCCTGGCTGAGATTGAGGATCGCGCCGTCCTGAAACTCAATTTGCGCTTGCCCTTTGGGGTCGATCGACAATATGTCTCCCTCTCCCAGCCTCACGCCCTGGGTGGCGGAGTAGAGCGTCGCGCCCCGTATCAGCTCAACGCTCCCTTCGGCCAGCGTCAGGGTGCCCGCAGTTTGAGCAAGAGCGGAGGCACAGGCGCCCAATAGGGTCGCCACCACAAACTGGAGACAGGGCCCCAGCACCCCCCGGCCGCATCCGCGCATGTCCCCCCCGACTTCGCTTCCGTAGCTTCTGGAGGGCATTCTAGAGCAGACGGTGACGAGCACTCAAGTGCGACCGAGGCTGGAACAGCAGACTATTTTGCTGGCCTTTTAGCTTATACTTTGCGCGGCCGCCAGAATGGCTCGCACCTGTCCGATGGAAAAGAAGCCCGTAAATCTCGCCGTTCTGTTCGCCGACATCACCGGAAGCACGCGCCTGTACGAGAAACTCGGCAACGCACGAGCGCTCGAGTGCGTCGGACTGTGCCTCAATATCATGCGCGAATCGGCGCTCGGCTGCGGGGGGCGGGTGGTCCAGACGATCGGCGACGAGGTCTTGTGCGTGTTTCCGACCGCCTCGGCAGCGACCCAGGCCGCCGCCGAGATGCAGTCGCGGGTGGAGATGCAGGAACCCGTATCCGGGCAGCGCCTTCAGATCCATATCGGGCTGCAATTCGGTCCCGTACTGGAGGAGGGGCAGGACGTTTTCGGCGACTGCGTCAACGTGGCGGCCCGAATGGTGAAGATGGCCAAGCCCTCTCAGATCATCGCCGGCGGCGAGTGCGTGGAAGCACTGAGCAAGCCGATGAAAGATCAGACCCGCGCCCTCGACAAGCTCCCCGTCAAGGGGCGGGAGCAGGAAGTCGATGTCTACGAGGTTCTATGGCGGCAAAGCGAGGAATTGACCTACATGGCGAGTCGCGCGCCCGGCCCGCCTGATCAGGCTCAGGTGCGGCTGTGCCTGAGGCACGGCGGGAAGGAAGTGGTCCTGGGCCCGGGACGCGAACTAATAAAGCTCGGCCGGGAGAACTCCTGCGACATCGTCATAGCGGACCGCAAGGCCTCTCGCGAGCATGCGCGCATTGAGCGCCGCCGCGACAAATTCGTTCTGGTCGATGTCAGTTCCAACGGCACTTTCGTCACGTTTCACGGCCAGCCTGAAATGGCCGTGAAGCGTGAGGAGGTCGTGCTTCAGGGCCGAGGATCGATCAGCTTCGGGCATCCTTACAGCGCCGATCCGACCGAAGTGGCGGCGTTCGAAATTGAAACCCCGGCCTGAATCTACCTGACGCGGTTCGCGAATATTCCGTTGAGGAGCTGTCCTACGGACCGGAGGCTCTCAGCTGCGCGGCAGACGAGGTCGGCTACGGAGTCCGCGTCGCGCATGTGTTCCTTGGCGATCTGCCGGTCGCTTTTGC
>VBCJ01000077.1 GCA_005884335.1 Betaproteobacteria bacterium
TAGCAGATGAGGAACCGCTCCCTGCGGCCGCCAGCGCTGGAATCTCAGAGCACTGCGGGGAACCGACACTGCGGCGGCCGGTCACTGCGTCGCCGAGCCGGGCCCCCTCCCGGACCGGCCCCTCAATCGATCGTCAGGATGGTCTCGTGCAGGAAAATCGAACCGGGGCGCACCTCGATGTAGCCGCCCGACTGGAGGTCCTTCATCACCCGGCTGACCATCTCGCGCGAGGCTCCGATCATCTTGGCGATGTCCTGCTTGGCGAGTTTTCTTGTGACCACTTTCTGGCCGTTCACGGTTTCCGCCATTTCGAGCAGCAAGCGCGCCACTCTGCCGTACACGTCCATCAGGGCGAGGCTGCCGATCTTTTGATCGGCTTCTCGAAGCCGTTTGACCAGTCCCCGCATAACCGTCATGGCCATCTCGAAGTTTTCGGCAAGGCATCTCTTGAAATCGCGCTTCGAGAGACTCAGCACCTCGCAAGCCTCGAGGGCCACCACGCTTGCCGAGCGCGGATGATCATCGATTAGGCCCATCTCTCCGAAAAACTCGTTCGGTCCCAGGATCGCAAGGATCACTTCGCGCCCCTCGTCATCGCTCATCATCACCTTGAGCCGGCCCGATATCACCACGTAAAGCGACTCCGTTATGTCGCCGGCGGCAATGATGGTGGTCGCGCGGGGAAAGCTCTTGCGGCTCACTGCACTGGTGAGCAGCGCCAGCTGATGCTCGGGCAACGTCGAAAACAGGGGAACATTGCGCAGAAGCAGCATCGATACGCTAGCCGGGGCCGTCATCTGGTCTGTCCTCCCAGGAAACCTGGTTTTACCGACATATCTTAACAGACTCGCGAGGACCGTTTCACGCCGCGGACCTGGTCGAAGGCGCGACACTTCAAGAGGCCGCGCCAGGCGGATCGGCGATTCAACCGGGTTATAATTTGGAACCGCACGGCGATTGAATTGAATTCGCGCATCTTCGTCCCCACGATTCCGTCATGTCAAAAAAAACCAGACATTCTCGATTGTTGATACTGGGATCCGGCCCAGCGGGCTACACCGCCGCCGTCTACGCCGCGCGGGCAAACCTGAAACCCGTCGTCATTACGGGCCTCGCTCCCGGCGGACAGCTCATGACGACGACCGACGTGGATAACTGGCCGGCTGACGTCAAGGGAGTTCAGGGTCCGGAGCTGATGGAGCGTTTCCAGAAGCACGCCGAGCGTTTCGAAACTGAAGTCGTGTTCGATCATATCCACACTGCGAGCTTCCAAGAACGTCCCCTTCGGCTCCAGGGCGACGCGGGTGAATACACTTGCGATGCGCTCATCATCGCCACCGGCGCCTCTGCCCGCTACCTCGGGCTCGAATCGGAGAGAAAGTTCATGGGCAAAGGGGTCTCCGCCTGTGCAACCTGCGACGGATTCTTCTACAAGGGTCAGGACGTCGCCGTCGTCGGCGGCGGGAACACCGCAGTGGAGGAAGCGCTCTACCTTTCCAATATTACGCGTCAGGTCACCGTGATCCACCGGCGAGACAAATTCAGGGCGGAGAAGATTCTTCAGAAAAAGCTCTTCGAACGAAGCAACGTCACGATGCGCTGGAACCACGTTTTGGACGAAGTTCTCGGCGATGCCAAGGGAGTCGCTGGCGTCCGCATCAAGAACATCCAGACCGGCGCCACGCAACAGATCGACCTACAGGGGCTGTTTATCGCCGTGGGCCACACCCCGAATACCGGCATTTTCGAAGGCCAGGTCGAGATGAAAGGCGGATACATCGTCACCCGCGGCGGGAGCGAGGGTAACGCCAGCGCAACCAGCGTCCAGGGAGTGTTCGCTGCGGGGGACGTACAGGACCACGTGTACCGGCAGGCGGTAACCAGCGCGGGCAGCGGCTGCATCGCAGCGATTGATGCAGAAAAGTATCTGGACGGTCTGCGCTGAGTTCCGCGACAAGCCTCGGATGCCGAGGACCAGATTATGCGCAAACGCATGAGTAACGGGCTACCGGAAGACGAAGCCGCCCTGTTTCGCGACGCGGTGCGCGATGCAACGCCCCTCGAATCGTCAGCCCGGGTGGGGTCCAAGACCGAGTCGCCGCCGCCCGTGCCGATTCAATCCTTGCTCGACGGGCACGACGCGCTCGTCGAGAGTCTGGCCGGCGCCCTTTCCTCGGATCAATCGATGGAGACCGGGGAGGAGCCCTCCTACCTGCGAACCGGCCTCGCCCGCGATGTGCTGCACAAGCTGAGGCGAGGGCATTGGGTCGTGCAGGACATGGTCGATTTGCACGGGCTGAACCGGCAAGAGGCCCGGTCGTTGCTGGCGGAGTTTCTCGGCGGGTGCCTCAAGCGCGGGCTGCGTTGCGTTCGCGTGGTCCATGGAAAGGGTCTGCGCTCGCCCGGACGAGAGCCGGTGTTGAAGGGAAAAGTACAGCGGTGGCTGGCGCAGCGCGACGACGTCCTCGCCTTCTGCGAGGCCCCGAAAAATCAGGGTGGAAGCGGTGCGCTGCTGGTGCTGCTGAAAGCCTAGGATTTCGAGTACGCTAGACGGCCGCCTCGTTGGTTTCGCCCGTCCGGATACGCACCACCTGCTCCACAGTACTCACGAAAATCTTCCCGTCGCCGATCTTGCCGGTACGCGCCGCCTTGACGATAGCCTCGATCGCGCCCTCGAGCATCCTCTCCGTCACCACGACCTCGATTTTGACCTTCGGCAGGAAGTCCACGACATATTCGGCGCCGCGGTAGAGTTCCGTGTGGCCCTTCTGGCGACCGAAGCCTTTCACCTCCGTCACTGTCAATCCGGTGACGCCGACTTCGGCGAGGGCCTCGCGAACTTCGTCGAGCTTGAAAGGCTTCACCACGGCTTCGATTTTCTTCATGGCCAGTCTCCCGCGTTGACTTCTGCTTGCCAGTATAACAAACGGGCGTCGAAACTTGCCTGATCAGGCCTGCGCCACGACCGGCTATTCGTACGGCTCGCGGTAGCGCGATGTGATCGGATAGCGCCAATCCTTGCCGAAACCGCGGTGGGTGATCCGGATGCCGATCGGCGCCTGGCGGCGCTTGTACTCGCTGCGGTGGATCATCTCGACGACACGCCTCACGTCTTCGGTCCTGAAGCCGCGCGCCACCATTTCGGCCGGGCTCAAGTCGTTTTCCATATAAGCCGAAACGATGGCATCCAAAACATCATAGGGAGGAAGATTGTCTTGGTCGGTTTGGTTGGCCTTGAGCTCGGCGGAAGGCGCGCGGGTCAGCACGCGTTCCGGAATAACGCGCTCCATGCTGTTCCGGTGCCGGCATAAGCGGTATACCAGCGTCTTGAGAATGTCCTTGATCACCGCAAAACCGCCGGCCATGTCTCCGTAGAGGGTCGCGTAGCCGACCGCCATCTCCGACTTGTTGCCGGTGGTCAGCACGATCGCTCCGAATTTGTTCGACAAAGCCATCAGCAAAGTCCCGCGGATTCGCGCCTGAAGGTTCTCCTCGGTTGCGTCCACGGGAAGGCGCGCAAACTCCTTTGCCAACGAGGCGAGAAAAGCGTCGAACACGGGGCCAATGGGGATCTCGTCGTAGCGCACCCCGAGATTTTTGGCGAGTTCGCGCGAGTCTTCGAGGCTCATCGGGGAGGTGTACTGCGAGGGCATCATGACGGCGCGCACCCGTTCTGATCCGAGCGCATCGCAAGCGATGCACAGTGTCAACGCCGAGTCGACTCCGCCTGAGAGACCGACGAGCGCTCCGGGAAATCCGTTCTTCCCGACGTAGTCGCGTACCCCGAGGCAAAGCGCCTTGTAAACCTCGGATTCGAGTGACGCTTGCTCTGCGATCCCGCCTCGTTGCGGTTCGCCATCGACCACCGTCACGAATTCCAGCGTCTCCTCGAAAACCGGGAGCTGACACACCACCTCCCCTCGCCGGTCGAGCGCAAACGAGGCGCCGTCGAACACCAGCTCGTCCTGCCCCCCCACCAGGTTGGCATAAACGAGGGCCATGCCCGTTTCGGTCACGCGTTCGCGCATCACGTCGTAGCGGGACTCTTGTTTGCGCATGTGATACGGCGAGGCGTTCAGCACGAGCAGGACCTGCGCGCCCGCCTCGCGGGCCGCCTGCGGCGCCTTCGCTCCCCAGGCATCCGCGCAGATGTTGATTCCGATACTGACGGCATCCGGCCGGGTCGTAAGCGGCCCCTGCGGTCCCCACGTATCTTCGCAGATGTTGACGCCGAAGCGGGTCTCTCCCTCTTGAAAGACGCACGGAAGGTCGCCGGGCACGAAGTAGCGTTCCTCGTCGAACACGGTGTAGTTCGGCAGGACGTGCTTGTAATACGTGCCCACGATCCGCCCGTCCTTTACGACGGATGCGGCGTTGTGGCGTTTCCCCTGATCTTCATGCGGATGCCCGACGACCAGAGTGATGCCGCGCACCTCGCGCGCGAGGCGCTGAAGCGCGGCGTTGCAGTCGCGATAGAAACCTCCGCGTAACAGAAGATCTTCGGGGGGGTAGCCGCACAGCGCGAGCTCCGGGGTAAGCATCAAGCTCGCGCCGGCGGTGCGAGCGCGGTCGCAATATCGGAGGATCTTGTCGGTGTTGCCGGCGAGGTCGCCGACGACACAGTTGATCTGGGCAATCGCGATCTTGACGGTGCCCGCCATCCGGCAAGTTTACCATCGGCGGATGAGCCCTCGCGCTCAGGACGGTTCAATCGCTTCTATAATCGGCAACCGTGAACGCCACCTCGGACCGGGTCGATTGAAGGAAGACACGCCCTCGGTCAAAGTTATCGATACGCTCCGGGGCATCGAGCCGCGAGCATGGAATGCGCTTGCCCCAGGGCATCCCTTCTTGCGCCACGAATTTCTCCATGCGCTCCATGAAACGGGTTGTGCCTGCGAGAGCACGGGTTGGTCGCCTTGCTATCTCACGCTGTGGCAGGGCGCGTCGCTCGTGGGTGCCATGCCCCTCTATGCCAAATCGCATTCCTACGGCGAATACGTCTTCGACTGGGCATGGGCCGATGCTTATCACCGTAATGGGCTTTCGTACTATCCCAAACTGCTCGGTGCAATCCCGTTTTCGCCGGTCTCCGGACCCCGTCTGCTTGCGCGCGACGGCGGGAGCCGGGCACTCCTTGTTCGTGCCGCGCTACGGCTCTCGCTCGAAGTCTCGTCCCTACATGTGCTGTTTCCCACCGAACCCGAAGCACTCGAGATGGAAACGGCGGGAATGATGCTGCGCCGCTCAGTCCAGTTTCATTGGGAAAACCGTGGCTACGCCAATTTCGATGAATTTCTCTCCGATCTCGCTTCCGCGAAGCGCAAAAAAATCCGACAGGAGAGACGACGCGTACAGGGAGCCGGCGTGCACGTGCGACGGCTGGTCGGAGCCGAAATCCGCGACGAGCACTGGAGCTTTTTCACCCGCTGCTACAACAACACCTACCGAGCGCATCACTCGACGCCTTATCTCAATCTGGAGTTCTTCCGGCGGCTCGGCAAGACGCTGCCCGAACACCTCCTCATGGTCCTTGCCGAACTCGATGGAAAGCCGATCGCGAGCGCCCTCAATATTTTCTCGCCGGAGGTGCTGTACGGCCGTTACTGGGGCTCGGTCAGCCACTTCCCGCTGCTGCATTTCGAGGTGTGCTATTACCAGGCGCTGGATTTCTGCATAGAACGCGGCATCCGGGTCTTCGAGGGAGGCGCGCAAGGCGAACACAAGCTCGCGCGGGGCTTCATGCCGAACCCCACGTGGTCTGCGCACTGGTTACGCCATCCGGAGTTCGCCGACGCGGTGGAAAAGTTCCTTGCCCGGGAGTCGGAGGGCATCGAGCGCTACGTGGACGAGCTCAACGAACGAAGCCCGTTCCGGACAAAAAACTAGAAGCGCCTACTTGTTCTTGGGCAAGCCGCAGAGCAGCGCGGCGACTTGGCGCGGAGCCTGCTGGGCAGGCGCCGGCTCGACCGCAACCGATGTCGCAAGAGCCGGCTTGTAGGGAGAGTTGAAAATCGGGTCGACATTCTTCGGGCCCTCAGCCGCGCGGGTCAAGCGGTCGCGCTCCCGATCGCCTTGACGCGGGCGGCGCCCCCGCGGCGCCGGGTCACGGCGGCCGGTCGGCTTGCTCATCATCGAGGGCGCGACGCTCAGGTCGGGCTCGAATCCCGGAACGATCTTCCTCGGAATACCGAGCCGGATGGTCTTTTCGATCGCATCGAGCCGTTCATGCTCCTCGGCGCACACCAGCGAGATCGCCTCACCGCTCGCCCCAGCCCGGCCGGTGCGGCCGATGCGATGAACGTAATCCTCGGGCACGCCGGGGAGCTCGAAATTCACGACGTGGGGCAAGTCCTCGATATCAAGCCCTCGCGCGGCGACATCGGTCGCCACCAGCACGCGAACCTTTCCCGATTTGAAGTCGGCGAGCGCCTGAAGCCGTTCCGGCTGGCTCTTGTCGCCATGGATGGCGGAGGTATGAATGCCGTCACGGTTGAGCTGGTATGCGAGGCGATTGGCGCCGATACGGGTGGAAGTGAAGACCAGTACCTGGCGCAAATCGCGCGACTGCACAAGATACGCGAGCAGCTCGCGCTTGCGCTCGCGCCGGACCGGATGCGCCACGTGCTGCACCAACTCGGCCGCGGTGTTGAGTCGGGCCACCTGCACGAGCACCGGGTCGTGCAGGAACGAGTCGGCGAGCGTGCGAATATCTGCGGACAAGGTCGCCGAAAACAGCAGGTTCTGGCGCTGCTTGGGCAGGAGCGCCATGATGCGACGCACGTCCGGGATGAATCCCATGTCGAGCATGCGGTCGGCTTCGTCGAGCACAAAAGCCTCGACTTGCTGCAGATTCACCGCCTTCTGCTGGACGTGGTCGAGCAGCCGGCCAGGAGTCGCGACCAGAAACTCGACGCCCTGGCGCAGAGCCG
>VBCJ01000047.1 GCA_005884335.1 Betaproteobacteria bacterium
ATTATGTTTGCTCTTCAGTGTCAAAAGAAATTCCAAGTTGTTCAGAGCGTTACTGCATTTTTTGATCTTCATGGCCGCGGCCCTGCCGGCTTTCGCCCAGGTCTACAAGTGGGTAGACGAGCGCGGCGTGACACACTATGGCGAGCGACCACCGCAGGGCAGCAAGGCAAGCGAAGTCCCGAACAGGCTTGCTTCGCCCGCCCCGGGCGGTGCCGGCACCGAAGCGAACAACCCGAAGGATCCGAACCCCGAGCAGGGCCAGGGACGGCCGAAGGATCAGGATCCCCGTCGAGCCTCCAGCAAGGGCGAAAGCAGGCAGGAGGCGGAGGCGGCCAAGCGAGCGCAACTTTGCAACCAGCAACGCGCGCTGCTCGAGCGTTTGAAGCAAAGCCCGCCGAGCTTCACGCTGAACGAAAAGGGCGAGCAGATACCCTTGGACAATTCAGCCGCCATCGCGCGGCAGGAAAAGCTCGCTGCCGAGCAGTGCAGACTCTAGCGCCATTCCGAGCGTGACTCGAAGGCCCGACGCATGCAGCTCGTTCTCGCTTCAACCTCGCGCTATCGGCGCGCCCTCCTCGGGCGGCTCGGGATCCCGTTCTCCGTCGCCGATCCGCAGCTCGCAGAGGGCGCCCGCCCCGGCGAAGCCCCGGAGGGCACGGCGCGGCGGCTCGCGGAGGCTAAGTCGCTGGCGGTCTCAGCCCGCTATCGCGACGCCCTGATCATCGGCTGCGATCAAGTCGCTGTGGGAAACGGCGAAGTGCTCGGCAAGCCGGGCACTCGCGAAAACGCGGTGCGCCAGTTGCGCGCCCTATCCGGCAGCGAGGCGGTGTTTTACACGGCCGTGTGCGTGCACAACAGCTCGGTCGGGAGAAGTCGCAGCCGCGTGGTCCCCTGCCGCGTCACCTTCCGCAGGCTCGACGACGGAACGATCGATCGCTATCTCGCTCGAGAGCAACCCTACGACTGCGCCGGCAGCGCGAAGGCCGAGGGTCTGGGCATCGCGCTGATTGCGAAAATGGAAGGCGAAGACCCGAGCGCGCTCGTCGGCTTGCCGCTGATCGCGCTGGTCGATCTGCTGCAAGAGCAAGGGTTGAATGTGCTCTGAGCGCAGAGGCTCGCTTTATCTCCTTCCCAACACGCTGGGTGACGTAGCGCCGGAGGCGGTCATTCCGGCCGGCGCGCTCGATCGCGCGCGCTCGCTCGACTACCTCATCGCCGAGGACCCCAAAGCGGCGCGCGCTTTCCTGAAACGCATCGCGCCGACGCGACCGCTGCAAAGCATCCGCGTCGAACGGCTCGACCACAACACGCGGCCGATCGATATCCCCGCGCTGCTTGAGCCGCTCGTTGACGGCCGTAACGCAGGTCTACTTTCCGAAGCGGGACTCCCCGCGGTCGCCGATCCCGGAGCGAGCCTGGTGCGGCTCGCGCACGAGCAAAACATCCGCGTCGTGCCTCTGAGCGGCCCCTCCTCCATTGTGCTCGCGCTTGCGGCCTCCGGTCTCGACGGGCAGCGCTTCGCGTTCCACGGCTACCTTCCCATCGCGGAAGCTGAGCTCGTCTCCACCTTGAAAGAATGCGAACGCCAGTCACGAAAGCTCAGGCAGACTCAAATATTCATCGAGACGCCGTACCGCAACGATCGCACTCTGGCGGCGATGCTGCGCACTCTCGCCCCGGCTACGCTCGTGTGCGTCGCCGCGGACCTCACGCTGGAATCGGAAGCGGTGAAAACGCGACCCGTTGTGGCATGGCGCAAGGAAACGCCGCAACTCAAGGGACGACCGACGGTATTCCTGCTGCTCTCCGAGTAGTCACGCCGGGTCCCGTCCGGCGAACTCAACGAATGTTGAATTGCCCCTGCGCCAGCACCTTGGCGAGCGAGCTCGCCATCGCCGCGCCGAAACGCTTGGCGAATCGTTCGGTGAAATCCTGCTTCTTCGTGTAATCGAAGATGTCCTCGGCCTTGATCACCTCGCGAGCGACGAAATCGACGCTCCCAAAGCCGTCCGAAAGTCCCAGCTCGATGCTTCTGGCGCCGGTCCACAGCAGCCCGGAGAACATATCGGAGCTCTCTCGGAGCCGCCTGCCCCGCCCTTTCTTCACGACATCGATGAATTGCTTGTGGATTTCGTCCAGCATCGACTGGGCGTGGCGCTTCTGCTTCTCGTCCACCGGGGAAAAAGGATCGAGGAAGGCCTTGTTCTCGCCCGAGGTGAGCGCGCGCCGCTCCACGCCGAGTTTTTCCATGGTGCCGGTGAAGCCCCAGCCGTCCATGATCACGCCGATCGACCCGATGATGCTCGCCTTGTCCACGTAAATTTTGTCGGCGGCGGCAGCGATGTAGTAGCCGCCCGAGGCGCAGATGTCCTCGACCACCGCATACATTGGGACGTTGGGGTAAATCCCCCGCAGCCGGCGGATTTCGTCGTAGATGATTCCGGCCTGCACCGGACTGCCGCCCGGCGAATTGATTCGCAGGATCACGCCCTGGGTATTCTTGTTTTTGAAAGCGTTCTGCAGGGACTCGGTGACGCGGTCGGCGCTGGCGTCACCTTTGGGGTCGATTACGCCCACCACC
The DNA here is from genome assembly GCA_005884335.1 of Betaproteobacteria bacterium. Taxonomy (GTDB): domain Bacteria; phylum Pseudomonadota; class Gammaproteobacteria; order Burkholderiales; family SG8-39; genus VBDM01. Next base: position 2,582 of record VBCJ01000047.1, read on the forward strand.
TCGACCAGCGCCGTATGTTTGCCCGAAGTGAGGCCGTCGTGTCCGCGCCAGTCGAGCGCGAGCAGCACCAGCAGCGTGAGATAGGCAAAGCCGAGCAACTTGAAGAAAATGCCCCAGCGGCGGGCACGGCGCTGCTCCTTGAGAGCGGCGGTCGCCAGCGTCTCGATCACATCCCGTTCCCAGTTACCTTCGGCCACGCGGATCACCCGTCACGATTACACGGCCGTCCCGCTCCTCGACGGGAACCGGAATGAGTCCCTCCTCGAAGCAGGGGCCGCGAAGACATCGGCCTGTATCCGGCGCGTAAGTCGCACCGTGCGTCGAGCATATCAAATGCAGGCCCCAGACATCAAAAAACTTTCCGGGTTTCCAGTCGAGCTCCATCGGCATGTGCGCGCAGCGGTTGACGTAGGCATAGACCCGGCCCCGGTAGCGCACCGCGAACGCCCCCTCAGGCCTCCCGTCCACTTCGAGCTCGAAGCGTACTCCGTCGCCTGAATCCGTGAGATCGGCGCTCGAGCAAATTACGCGTTCTGAGCGAGCCATCGCGTCAGCTCCTCGATATTCTCCAGGCAGGCAAGGGGCGCGAGCGCGACCAGCTCGCCCCTGGGGTGCGCCCCGTGACTCACCGCGACCGCCTGCACCCCGGCGTGTGCCGCCATCTGAAGATCGTGCACCGTGTCTCCGATCATAAGGGTATTGACCGCGTCCGTGCCGAGTTCCTCCATGAGCTCGAAAAGCATGTCGGGCGCAGGCTTCGATGCGCATTGGTCGGCGCAGCGCGAGGCCGCAAACAAAGGCCGCAACGCCGTATTGTCCAGGGCTCGCGTCAGGCCCGCGCGGCTCTTTCCGGTGGCGATGGCGAGAGTGTGACCGCGAGCTTTGAGACCTGCAAGCATCGCCTGGGCCCCCGGAAACAGCGGGATCTCGGGGTCGCGCGCGCGAAAATGCCTGCGATACGATTCCACCATCCTGCCGTAGTCGTCTGCGGGCAAGCCCGGAATTGCGTACGAAAGTGCGTCCTTCAATCCCAGACCTATGACGTGGCTCGCGCGCGCGTCCTCGGGCACCGGCAGTCCGAGATCGCGGCAGGCGGCCTGAATGCAGGCGACGATCGCAGGCGCGGAATCGATCAGCGTTCCGTCCCAGTCGAACACCAGCAAGGGATAGCGCATCAGCTTCCCAGGAAATCGAGAAAGCGCGCCAAGTCCTCGGGAAGCGGCGCATGCAGTTTCATCGCTTCCCCGGAAAGCGGATGCGCGAACTCCAGTTCCCCGGCGTGCAGGAACATGCGCCTCAGGCCCTGCTTCGCCAATCCCCGGTTGAGCTCGAAGTCGCCGTACTTGTCATCGCCCGCGATCGGAAATCCGAGATGGGTGAGATGGACGCGGATTTGATGGGTGCGGCCGGTCAGGAGTTCCGCCGACAGCAGCGTGTAATCGCGGATTCCCCTCCTCTTCCGGAAAACCGTTTGCGACTCTCTGCCCTCGCGATCGACGCTGACGCGCCGCTCTCCGGAGCGGGTGAGGAATTTTTTCAGCGGAAGGCTGACATGCTGCTTGTCGTTGCGCCAGCGTCCCTTCACCAGGGTCAGGTATTCCTTCCTCACGCGGCCTTCGCGCAGCGCGGCGTGCAGCGCGGTCAGCGCCGAGCGTTTCTTGGCGAGGATGAGCAGTCCCGAGGTCTCGCGATCGAGCCGGTGCGCAAGCTCCAGGAACTTGAGCTGTGGCCGCGCAGCCCGCATCCGCTCGATGACCCCGAAGCTGATGCCGCTCCCGCCGTGCACTGCGGTGCCGGCCGGCTTGTCCACGACCAGCAGCGCGTCGTCCTCGTAGATCACCGGCAGATCGAGCGGCGGCGCGGTCTTCTCCGCGCGCCGGGCCAGGCGCATCGGCGGAATCCGCACCCGATCCCCCGGCTGCAGGCGGTAGGTCGCATCGACGCGGCGGCTGTTGACCCTCACTTCGCCGCTGCGCAGGATGCGGTAGACATGGCTGCGCGGCACCCCCTTACAGATGCGGAGCAGAAAGTTATCCACGCGCTGGCCTTCGCTCGTGTTATCGACCTCGACCGTCAGGGCGTTGCTTAAATCCTTCATTTTGTTTATGATCTGCGCGCTGCTTCCGTTGCGGGACGGCTGCTTGTACATGCGACGGTGCGAATTTTCGCCCCCAGACAAGACTAGCTACCCTGTCCCCGGTTCCGCCGCTGCTCGAGGCTTAGGCCGGATTTGCGAGCGCACGAACCCGAAGCGAGCAAAGGCGGTTGGTTATCCAACCAGTGATAGTAATTGAACAGCGCGCCAACAGCATATCGGCAGAATTTACGGTCCTGCAATGCAGCGACTGGAACCCGACAAGCCAAATTACCGCGTTCTCATGATCCCAGGATCGATGATGCGAGACCAGCCTTCACAATAAGGCTCTTGGTTTGTCCTGCCCGTGCGCGCGGGAGAATGGAACAATGAAGCGCATGCTTTTCAATGCGACACAGGCCGAGGAACTCCGTGTCGCGATCGTCGAAGGCCAGAAACTCATTGACCTCGACATCGAATCGGCCGCGAAGGAACAAAGAAAAAGCAACATCTACAAGGGTGTCATCACCCGGGTCGAGCCCAGCCTCGAAGCCGCGTTCGTGGACTACGGCACCGAGCGCCACGGATTTCTTCCCTTCAAGGAGGTCGCGCGCCAGTTTTTCAAACCCGGCATCGACGTCGGGCGCGCGCGCATCCAGGACGCGCTTTCCGAAGGCCAGGAGCTGATCGTCCAGGTCGAGAAGGACGAGCGCGGCAACAAGGGCGCGGCGCTCACCACCTTCATCAGTCTCGCCGGACGCTACCTCGTATTGATGCCGAACAATCCGCGCGGCGGCGGCGTGTCGCGCCGCGTGGAGGGCGAAGATCGCGACGAGCTGCGCGAGATCATGGACAAGCTCGACGTTCCGGCCGGAATGAGCATCATCGGCCGCACCGCCGGCATCAGCCGCTCGTACGAAGAGCTGCAGTGGGATCTCAACTACCTGCTCAAGCTCTGGAGCAAGATCGTCGAAGCGACCGAGCCGGCGCGCGACTCCGAAGGCAAGCTCCTCAACCCGGCGCCGTTCCTCATCTACCAGGAAGGCAGCCTCGTCATCCGCGCGATCCGCGACTACTTCCAGCCCGACATCGGCGAGATCCTGATCGACACCGATCCGATCTACGAGCAGACCGTCGCATTCATGAGCAACGTCATGCCCGACAACGTGGGGCGGGTGAAGCGTTACCACGACGACGTGCCGCTGTTCTCGCGCTTCCAGATCGAACATCAGATCGAGACCGCCTACTCGCGCCAGGTGTCGCTGCCTTCGGGAGGCGCGGTCGTGATCGACCACACCGAAGCGCTCGTTTCGATCGACGTCAACTCGGCGCGGGCGACGCGCGGCCACGACATCGAGCAGACGGCATTCAACACCAATGCCGAGGCGGCCGACGAGATCGCCCGCCAGCTCCGGCTGCGGGACCTCGGGGGTCTCATCGTCATCGACTTCATCGACATGGAGAACCAGCGCAACCAGCGCGAAGTGGAGACTCGACTGCGCGACGCGCTGCGCTACGACCGCGCGCGGGTGCAGATGGGCAAGATCTCGCGTTTCGGCCTGATGGAGCTGTCGCGCCAGCGCCTTCGTCCCTCGCTTGGAGAGGGCAGCAACATCACCTGCCCGCGCTGCAACGGCACCGGCCACATCCGCGGCACCGAATCCACCGCGCTGCATATCCTGCGCATCATCCAGGAAGAAGCCATGAAGGAAAACAGTGCCGCGGTGCACGCCCAGGTGCCGGTGGACGTCGCCACGTTCCTGCTCAACGAAAAGCGCGCCGACATCCATTCGATCGAAGCGCGGCTGAAGGTCAACGTGGTGCTGATCCCGAACACCCACCTCGAGACGCCGAATTACAAGGTGGAGCGCCTCCGACACGACGACTTGAACCAGTCGGACGCGCTGCCGGCGAGCTACAACCTCGTCACCGCGCCGGTCGAAGAAGAGGCCAAGGAACCTGCGGCGCAGGAAGCGCGCCCGCTGCGCCAGCAAGCCGCGGTGCAAGGCGTCACGCCGGAACGACCTGCGCCGGTGAGCGCGCAGCAGCCCAGACCCCAGGCGCCGCGTCCGGCCGAACGGCATCCCGGCATCGTCGATCGCATCCTCGGTTGGTTCAAGCGCGATAGCGCTCCTGCCCGTCTCCAACCGGCGGCAGCCCCACACCGCGAGCCGCCCCGGCCGGAACGCGGAGATCGCGACCGCGGCAACCGCGACCGCGGCGACCGCGACCGCTTTCGCGGGCGCAATGAGCGCCCGGAGCCGCGTCAAGGGCGCAACGAGAAGCGAGATCACCGCGGTGAACGAGCGCAACGACAGGACCGTCAAGACCGCAACTCGCGCCCCGAACGGCCATTCGGGGACCCAAGGCCGCCTCGCGGCGAGCGTCCCGTGGGGCAGGATCGCGCGGAACGGCCCGAATCGCGCGAGCAGCGTCCACAGGAACGCGGGCGCCCGCCAGCCCCTCAGGCAGGCGCGCCTGATCCGCGGGAAGGCGATTACGAGCGCAAGCGCCGCCGTCGCGGCGGCCGCGACCGCGGCGAAAGGGGTGAACGCCACGGGAATCCACCGCTCGCACCTCGGAGCGAGGAAATCCGAGTTGCAGCCGGTCCCGCCCCGATCGAAGGATCGGCACCGGCGCCTGCCGCATCAGAATTCATAGCGCAGCCGGCCCCGGCCGAGCGCGGGCAGGAGGGGGTGACGGCTGCGAAACTTCAACCGCAATTCGGGCCAACCCCCCCGGTTTCGGTGGCGGCAGCGCTTTCGCCCGCACCTCGCGAGCCGGACCCAGCCGAGATCGAGCGCGCGCTCAAGGAAAGCGGCCTGGAGCTGGTCCAGACGCGTTCGGGCGCCACGGTCGAGTCGGCTATGGAGCCGGAGCCGAAATTCGTGCCAGCCAAGCGGGACCGCCGTCCGCCTCCTCCGGATCTCGACGAACCCCTGGTCCAGGTAGAAACCGGGCGCGAGCCCCCGACTCCGAAGGCTTAAAGCCCGGGGCCCTTTCGCAAGGATTCCAGCAGGCCTCGCGCCGCGTCCTCGAGCATGTCGAGCACGCGCTCGAACCCCTGCGGCCCCCCGTAGTAGGGATCCGGCACTTCCTCGTCGGCAAAGCGCCGCGCGTAGGACATCATCAGCTTCAGTTTGTGGCCGGCCGATGGCCGCGCCATGTTCGAGAGAATCGAGTAGTGTTCCCTGTCCATGGCAAGGATCAGATCGAAGCGCTGGAAATCGGCCGGCTCGAACTTTCGCGCGCGCAGAGCGCTGAGATCGTAGCCGCGCTTGGCCGCCGCTTTCTGAGCCCGGGGGTCGGGCGGCTCTCCAACATGGTAACCGTGCGTGCCGGCGGAATCGGCGGTCACCGCCACCGCCATCCCTGCATCGGTGGCCAGCTTTCGAAAAATCGCCTCGGCGGTCGGCGAGCGGCAGATGTTTCCCGTGCAAACGAACAATACGCAGAACTTGTTACCGGACATCGGTGGTCCCAACAATATAGAATCCGTTTTTTTCAGCGGAGCATGCGCCGGTGAGATACATTTTGGCACTCCTGAGCGCCGCGCTGCTTGCGCTCGAGCCGTCGGCCGGCCTCGCCCAGGACTGGCCCAGCAAACCCATTCGCGTGGTCATCCCGTTCGCCGCGGGAAGCGTCTCCGAGGCCATATTCCGGACAATATCCCCCAGAGTTGAAACGAACCTCGGCCAGCGCTTCGTCGTGGAAAGCAAGCCGGGCGCCGACGGCGCCATAGGTACGGGCGAGGTCGTGCGCGCCGCTCCGGACGGCCACACCCTGCTGCTCGGGCCCACGGCGGTCTTTGCCGTGACGCCTCACATGTTCAGGAATCTGGGCTTCGACCCGCTCACGGCGCTCGACCCGATTTCGCTCCTCGCCGACGCCCCGCTCCTTGCCGTGATCGCCGCGGGGGTGCCCGCGAATTCGCTCCAAGAGCTGGCGCAATACGTCCGCGCCAATCCGGGCAAGTTCAACTACGGCTCGCCGGGCTCCGGCTCGCCCGCGCATCTCACCGGCGCTGCATTTTCACAGCAGACCGGAAACTCGATGGTCTACGTTCCGTACAAGGGTACGCCCCCCATGGTGCAGGCGCTGCTCGCCGGCGATATCCAGGTCGCTTTTCCCACGTTGACCGGGATCATCGGGCCCGTGAAGGCGGGCAAGCTCAGGGTGCTCGCGGTGATGGCGCGAGCGCGCATGGCCGAGCTGCCCGATGTCCCGACGACGGTCGAAGCGGGATTTCCGCAGCTGGTCGGCGGCAACTGGTGGGTGCTCGCAGCGCCCCGCGGCACGAATTTACGCATCATAGAGCGCCTAGCTGCAGAGTTCCGGACGGCGCTGGCGGAACCGGGCGTGCGCAAGCGCGTCAGCGACTTCGGCCACGTCGCGATCGGGCTTGCGCCCGCGGAAACCGCGGGCTTCCTCAAGTCGGAATCGGCGCGTTACAAGTCCATCGTCGAACTGGGCGGCATGAAGCCGGAGTGAGCGCGACTTCCGTAAGCGCGCGCGCCGAGAGGCGCGTGCGGCTCGCCTCGGCGATGGCGGATGAAGGCATCGACATCCTGGTCGTCGCCGGGAATCCGTGGCGCTGCGACTATCTGCGTTTTGCGGCCGACATCACCCCGCTCGAAGGGCACGCCTTTGCCTTCATCGACCGCGAGGGGCCGGCGCGGATCATCGTCGAGCACCCAGCCGAGGCCGCGCGCCTGCGTTCGGAGCAGGCGGAACTCGATGTGAGATGGTCGCTCTCTGCGATCGAAGAAACCGAGACCTCGATCCGCGGGCTCGGCAAGCGGCGGATCGCACTCGCCCCGCGCGCCGCCGTGCCTTATCGCCTTGCGATGGGGCCACTCGTCGCAAGCATCGCGCCGGCGACGGCGCTGCTCGATCGCCTCATGCTCCGGAAGTCGCCGGCCGAGATCGAGGCGTTTCGCCGCGCCGCCGTCCTCGCCGACGAAGGCTACGCCGTTTTTCGCAGCGCGGCGCGCGTCGGGCGGCCGGAATATGCGCTCGTCGCGGAAGTCGAAGCTTTCTTGCGCTCCCGCGGCTGTCCCGAGAACTTTCAGATTCTCGGTTCAGGCGGCCGGGAGGTGCGCGGAATGCATCCGCCGACGGAACGGCGCCTCGCGCCCGGCGATCTGGTGACGACCGAGCTGACTCCGTGCGTGGACGGCTACTACGCGCAGATCTGCCGCACCCTCGTTGTCGGGGAACCGACCGCCACCCAACAACGGGCTTTCGCCCTCTACGACGAGGCTCTCGAAGCCGGTATCGCGGCCGTTCGCCCCGGAGCCAACGCGGGAGACGTCGCGCGGGCGCAAAACGAAGTATTTCGCCGCCATGGCCTCGGCGACTACGTGACCTC
>VBCJ01000048.1:0-7475 GCA_005884335.1 Betaproteobacteria bacterium
AATTTCCGAAATTCAGTCCCGCCGATCTTTCCGCGATGCGCCGCATGAGCTACGCGGAGCTCGCGCTCGCGATCCTGTCGAAGTTCGCCGACGATATTCTCACCGGAGACCTGAAAGGGCTGGTGGACAAGACCTACACGAAGGAAATCTTCGGCAGCGAGGACGTTACGCCGGTGAAAAAGCTGGAGCGGGGCCTCTATCTCCTCGGCCTCTCCGACGGACCGTCGCTCGCCTTCAAGGACGTCGCGCTGCAGCTCCTCGGAAACCTCTTCGAGTACGTGCTCGAGAAGCACGGCAGGTGGCTCAACGTGGTCGGCGCGACTTCCGGCGACACGGGGTCGTCCGCCGAGTACGCGCTGCGCGGCAAGAAGAACATCAAGGTTTTCATGCTATCGCCGCAGGGCCGCATGAGCGCGTTCCAGGCGGCGCAGATGTACTCGCTGCAGGACGCCAACATCTTCAACATCGCCGTGCGCGGCGTCTTCGACGACTGCCAAGATATCGTCAAGGTGATCTCGGGCGATTTTGCGTTCAAGGCGAGGCACCGCATCGGCGTGGTCAACTCGATCAACTGGGCGCGCGTCGCGGCGCAGGTCGTGTATTACTTCAAGGCGTATTTCGCCGTGGGCGGGGAAGCGTCCTTCGCCGTGCCTACCGGCAACTTCGGCAACGTCTACGCCGGGCACGTCGCAAGGAAGATGGGCCTGCCGATCAGGAAGCTCATCGTCGCGACCAACGAGAACGACGTGCTCGACGAGTTCTTCCGCACCGGCCGCTATCGCGTGCGCAAGGCGGCCGAGGTGAAGGCCACCAGCAGTCCCTCGATGGACATCTCGAAGTCGTCGAACTTCGAACGCTACGCATTCGATCTCGTCGGGCGCGATCCGGGCAAGCTGAAGGCCTTGTGGACGCAGCTCGATCTCGAAGGCGCTTTCGACCTGGCGGGGACGGAGTATTTCGAACGCGTGGCCGGGACGGGGTTCGTCTCCGGTTCGAGCACGCATGCGGATCGGCTGACCACCATCCGGCGCGTCTGGAAGGACTATGGCGTCATGATCGACCCGCACACCGCCGACGGCGTGAAGGTCGGGCTCGAACACCGCGAGCAGAACGTTCCGCTCGTATGCATGCAGACTGCCCAGGCCGCGAAATTCGCGGAAACGATGCGCGAAGCGCTTGGCCGGGAGCCACAGCGTCCGGCCGGATTCGAGAACCTGGAGAAATTGCCGCAGCGTTTCGAAATCATGGATGCCGACGTGGGGCAAGTCAGACACTACATCTCAGCGGCGACGTCGCATTCCGTGTGAGTTGGCTGGGGTTTGGATGGACATGCGACCCTCAAGAGGATCGTTAGCGTGGAAGCTAAGAAGCGGATACTGACTGGAATCCGTCCCACCGGGCCCTTGCACCTCGGCCACTATGCGGGCGCGCTCGAGAACTGGGTGGGCCTGCAGACCCGTTACGACTGCTGCTTCCTGATCGCCGACTATCAGGTGTCTGACTATGCTGACGACATCGCGCGGGTGCGGGAGGCGGTATGGGAGGTGGCGCTCGACTGGCTTGCCGTCGGACTCGATCCGGATCGCAGCTCCTTCGTCATCGAGAGCCTGATCCCGGAACACGCTGAGCTGACCCTGTGGCTGAGTTGGTTCCTGCCGCTCGGCATGCTCGAGCGCAATCCGACGCTGAAGGCGGAGATGGAGGAGTTCGGGAGGAGGTCGGTGCCGGTGGCATTCTTCACCTATCCGGTCATGCAGGTGGCGAACATTCTCATGCCCCGTGCCCACCTGGTCCCGGTCGGGGAGGACCAGCTTCCTCACATCGAGCTCACCCGTGAGGTAGCGCGCCGTTTCAACCGGCAGTTCAAGGAGGTGTTCCCCGAGCCGGAGGGACTGGTGGGGCGTGTGCCGCGGCTGGTCGGGATCGACGGCCAGGCCAAGATGAGCAAATCGCTGAACAACGCTATCTACCTCAAGGACCCGCCGGCCGTCGTAAACGAGAAGGTCCGCTCAATGTACACGGATCCGACGCGACTCCGAGCCAGCGATCCCGGCCACGTCGAAGGCAACCCGGTGTTTCTGTACCACGACGTGTTCAACCCCAACCGCGAGGAGGTGGCGGACCTCAAGGAACGGTATCGCCGCGGTTCAGTCGGGGACGTCGAAGTCAAGCAGAAGCTCGCCACGGCGCTCAACGCTTTTCTCGACCCGATCCGCGAGCGGCGGGCGCGCTTCGCGGCCAAGATGGGGCTGGTCCGCGACGCCTTGGCCGCCGGCACGGACCGCGCCCGAAAGGCGGCCCAGGCCACGATGGCATTGGTACACGAAGCCCTCGACCTCCGGTACCTCGAGAAGTTTCGCGGATGACCGCCGAGGGACAGATTTCCGGATAAAATCCCCGCATGAGCTCCGTCCTCTCCAAGGAAAAGAACGTCCTCGGCGGGCCTTTGCTCGCGTGCAGCTACGATCCGCTCACGGGTTTTTTCCGCGACGGCTGCTGTGCGACGCACGACGCGGAAGGGGTCGCGCACCTGGTGTGCATCAAGGCGACCGCGGAGTTTCTCGAGTTCAGCCGCTCGCGTGGCAACGATCTCTCCACGCCGCGCCCGGAGATGCGCTTCAAGGGCCTTGAGCCCGGGGACCGCTGGTGCCTTCACGTGCTGCGCTGGGTCGAGGCCTACAAGGCCGGCATGGCGCCGCAGGTGGTCCTCGAATCCACTCACGAGAACGTCCTCAAGTACGTCCCGCTGGAGTCGCTGAAGGGCCACGCGCTCGATTTGCACTGAATCCGTGCCGGCCGAACCGGGTCGCCGGAAACAATTTGCAACGATTTCTCCCCATTCGGCAACAGTCTGGAAACGACTGCGCGCGAGAATGCTCGCGTAGTTTCCTCAAATCCATTCGAAGGAGAGAGACGTGCTTGAAAATCACGGAAAGAAATTGACTGCCGCGCTGTTTGCGGCCGGCCTGCTCGGCGCAGCCTCGAGCTGGGCGCAGATGCCTGGCGGCGCCGAAGGGATGGGACCGATGCACGGGTTCGAGAGGCTGCACAAGGAGCTGAGACTCAATCCGCAGCAGGAGGAGCTGTGGAAGAAGGCTCAAGGCCTGCAGCGCGAGGCCTTCCGCTCGATGCGTGCCAGGGCCGAGGAGACGCGCGCCAAGCTGCGCGTCGAGATCGACAAGCCGGGCGCGGACCTCAAGCAATTCGCGCAGCTGCGCGACCAGCTGCGGGCGCAAACGCAAGCGCAGATGGAAGCGACGCGCAAGCAGGTGCGCGAAGCCTGGTTCGCGGTGTACGACGCGCTCGATTCCGCGCAGAAGGAACAGGTGAGAGTGGCGATCCGCGACGGCATGGACCGCATGAGCCAGATGGGACGCCGCCACCGTGGCGGACCGCGGGGCGAAATGCACGGCTAAGGAACCGGCGCAGCTTGCGGCGCCGGGCTCACCTGGAACAGCTGCGGCGACTTCGGGTCGATTCCCGCCCGGACCCAGCGGGTCTGAGGCGAGCCGAACACGATCACGCGGGTGAAATTCCGGATCGGTTCCCCCGTCGACGGATCGGCGATCGGCTGATCCAGCTTGTAGAGGTGGGTGTCGCCGTTCACGAACAGGACCGGCTTGCCGAACTTGAGCGCGAGATCGCGCAGAGCGTTGCGGAAATCGGCGAACCCGTTCGACCCCTTGCGCCGCATCTTTCCCTCGAAGTCGGGATCGCCCTGCGCGAAGATGAGCATTCCGGCGAGGCGGCGCCTTTCAGCCAGCCGAACGCTGTCCTCCAGCCACGCGAACACCGCGGCCATGCGCGCGCGGTGTTCGGCGTCCATCGCGGGCGTCCTGCCGAGGTTGTTGTTGCTGCCCTGCACGTTGATGCCGACGAAGAGCACGTCCGCCGCGATCCAGCGTACGTGCTCGCGGTATTCCCTGTAGCGGCCCGATTGCCGCTCGAGCCTGAGGCTGCGGTTGGCGAGGCTCGTGTCTCCGTATTCGAAGAGCTCGCGGAACTTGCCCAGGCGTTCCATCGGATCGAAGCCGCTCCGGTGGCAGTCCACCCATTCGTTGTCGCCCGGGACGATCACGAACGGGTGCCTGAATTTCTCGAACTGGCGTTTCCTCGCCTCGAGCCACTCGTCGGTGCAGGGACCCTGGCCGCCGGTGATGTCGCCGACGTGGATGACGAAGGCGAGTTCCTCGCGGTTGATGTCCTCGATCATCGAGTCGAGCGCCGCCGCCTCGGCCGCGCTGTAAGGCGTGTCGCCGATCAGGGCGAATCGGAGCGCGGTGCGCCCTCCGAAGGCCAGGGGCGGCGCGATGTGCGCCGTGCAGGCGGCAAGCGCGAGCAGCAGGACCCAGGCGAGGTGCCTCACAGCCGCTTCAGTTTGTAGAGGAGCTCCAGCGCTTCGCGTGGGGTGAGCTCGTCGGGATTGGCCGCGGACAGCGCGTCGCGCAGGGCATCGGGTTCGGCGGGCGGCTCGGGCTCGGACTTGCCCGCGGCGAAGAGGTCCGACTGGCCTCCGCGCGTGAGGCTCGCTTCCTCCAGCATCTGCAGGTACCTGCGCGCGTTGCGCACGACGGCCTTGGGGACGCCGGCGAGCTGCGCGACTTGCAGGCCGTAGCTCTGCGACGCCGGGCCTTCCTCGACGGCGTGAAGGAAGACGATGGTGTCCCTGTGCTCGACCGCGTCGAGGTGCACGTTTGCCGCCGAGGGGTGCTCGAGCGCGAGCCGCGTCATCTCGAAATAGTGGGTGGCGAAGAGCGTGAGCGACTTGTTGCGCTCCAGGAGCTGCCGCGCGATGGCCCAAGCGAGCGCGAGCCCGTCGAAGGTCGAGGTGCCGCGCCCCACCTCGTCCATCAGCACCAGGCTCCTCTCGGTCGCGTTGTGCAGGATGTTGGCCGATTCGGTCATCTCGACCATGAAGGTCGAGCGCCCGCCCGCCAGGTCGTCGGCCGCGCCGACGCGCGTGAAGATCTGGTCGATGGGGCCGAGGCGCGCCGCTTTTGCCGGAACGAAGGAGCCCGCGTGCGCCATCAGCACGATGAGGGCGACCTGGCGCATGTAGGTGGACTTGCCGCCCATGTTGGGCCCGGTGATGAGCAGCAGCTCGCGCGCGGGCGCGAGCCGCGTGCCGTTGGCGATGAAGGGCTCGACCTGTGCTTCGACGACCGGGTGGCGGCCCGCGTCGATCTCGATGAGGATGTCTTCGACGAATTCCGGCCTGCAATAGCTGCGCTTCGACGACACACCGGCGAAGCAGGCGAGCACGTCGAGCTGCGCGAGCGCCCGCGCGATGCGCTGCAGCGCCGGGAGGTGCGCGGCCAGCAGCGCCAGCAGTTCGTCGTAGAGCGATTTTTCCAGCGCAAGCGCGCGGTCGCGGGCCGAGAGGGCCTTGTCCTCGAAAGCCTTCAGCTCGGGCGTGATGTACCGTTCGGCGTTCTTGAGCGTCTGCCGGCGGCGGTAGTCGGCAGGCACCTTGGCTGCGTGGGCGTTGGTGATCTCGATGTAGAAGCCGTGCACGTTGTTGTAGGCGACGCGCAGGTTGGGGATGCCGGTGCGGGCGCGCTCGCGCTGCTCCAGCTCCGCGAGGAAGGTCCCGGAGTCGGTCTGCAGCGCGCGCAGCTCGTCGAGCTCCTTGTTGTAGCCGTCGGCGATCACACCGCCGTCGCGCACCATTGCCGCAGGGTCTTCCAGCACCGCCTGTTTCAAGAGCGCGAGACACTCAGCCGGGACTTGGAGATCGTCCAGCATCTTTGCGAGGAGCTGTGTGCCGCGCGGGACAGCAGGTGCGAGTTCCGGCAGCAGGGCGAGGCTGTCGCGCAATGAAGAAAGATCGCGCGGGCGGGCGTTCTTGAGCGCGATGCGGCCGGTGATGCGCTCGACGTCGGCGAAGCGGCGCAGGAGCTTATGGACCGCCGGATGCGCCTCGGCCCGAGAAGAGCGTCGGCGCCGGCTCGCCGCGCAGCGTCTCGGTCAGCTCGAGGTTCCTGCGCGTCGCCGCGTCCATGCGCAGGTACTCGCTCGCGCGCTCCGGGATCACCGCCGCGACGTGGGCGAGCGCCTGCCCTTGCGTCTTTCTCGCGTACTCGAGCAAGGCGCCTGCGGCTCCGATCGCGGGCTCCAGGTCCTCGCAGCCGTAGCCGGCGAGGCTCGCCGCGCCGAGCTGCTTGAGGAGGATCTTCCGTCCGGCCTCGAAATCGAAATGCCATTCGGGCAGGCGCGTGACCGCGAAACCGTCGAGAGCCGTGCCCTCGGTCGCGAGGATTTCCGCCGGAGCGATACGCCGCAGCTCGCTCTCAAGAAGCTGTGGAGCGATCTCAGTGACGCGCAGATCGCCGCTCGCGAGATTCAGCCAGGCGAGGCCCACCGCGCCCTTGGTCTTCGCCAAGGCGAGCAGGATGTTGTCTGCCTTCTCATCGAGCAGTTCCGAGTCGGTCAGCGTCCCCGGCGTGACGATGCGCGTCACTTGGCGGTCGACCGGGCCCTTCGAGGTCGCAGGATCGCCGATCTGCTCGCAGATCGCCACCGACTCGCCGATCTTCACGAGCTTCGCGAGATACTGCTCGACCGCGTGATAGGGCACGCCCGCCATCTTGATCGGCGCGCCCGCGGAGGCGCCGCGCGTGGTGAGGGTGAGGTCGAGCAGGCGTGAAGCGCGCTCGGCGTCGTCGTAGAACATCTCGTAGAAGTCGCCCATGCGGTAGAAGAGCAGCATGTCGGGGTACTGCGCCTTCAGGCGCAGGTACTGCTGCATCAGTGCCGAGGTACCCGGAAGATCTGCCGAGGGCGTTTGATTTCCCGTTTCGACGCTTGGAGTTGCGGAATTTCGTCGTTGCATCTTGATCGTCAGTCCCTGTGGCTCACACATGTTGCAGGAGGGCCGCAGACCTTGCAAGCCAACTCGGGCAAAATAGTGGCTATGGCAAGAGCACGCAAAGCGAAAAGCGCGCTACGAGCGCGCGATGAGCTCACGGTGTCGCACCACGAGCGGCTCGTCGAGGAACTCCGGGCCGATCCGAAGCTTGCCGCAGCGTACCTGAATGTGGCCGCGAAAGACGGCGACGCTAGGGTCTACCTCGCGGCGTTGAGAGCGGTGGCGAGAATATCGTCACGGCTGGCGGAAGGTGAGTAAGTTACCTATCTACGGTCGGTTGTCGGTTCGGCAGTGAGCTGTCAGGCAACCCCTCGGTGAGAATCAGGTCAACAAAGCTTTCGGGTGGTGGAGCGCACTATCGCTTGGCTGCATTGGTTTCGCAGACTCCGAATCCGATGTGAACGGCTGCCCAGCATTCACGAAGCGTTCCTCAAAATCGGCTGCTGCCTGATCTGCTGGCGCTTCCTGCAAAATGCGTAAAGCCATTTTTGAAACCGGTTCTAAAAAAATCGCAGCCCCTGACCGCCGCGATTATCGCTTGTATGAGGTCAGGCGAGGAACGCGGCGACGCACAGTGTGCCGGATCATGATTTGGGCCGCACGGTCG
>VBCJ01000048.1:7536-13031 GCA_005884335.1 Betaproteobacteria bacterium
CTGCGCGAAACGTCTTGCCGCTTCGAGCGGCCTGAGTTTCAGCCTGTTTTCTAGTTGACGAACATAGCTTATTAGCCCAATATATTAGGCATTATTCAGTTTAGTGCCTAACATTATGGGCAATACTAAAACTCTCCCTATCGAGGCTACCGGGCGCGTCAAGGAACTTGGCCATCGCGTGCGAGTGGCCAGGACTCGGCGCGGTCTGTCGATTGCCGAGGTCGCCGCCAAGGCAGGCATCAATCGCAACACCCTCAACGCTCTTGAGCTCGGGAAACCCGGCGTTGCGCTCGGAGCTTATATCACCGTCCTGTGGGCACTCGGCCTCGACAAGACTCTCGATGGCGTCGCGCATCCCGACGCTGATATCCATGGCAAGACGCTGGAAGCGTCGCGTCGGCCCGCGCGCGTCCGCAAATCGCAGAAGTTGAAGAACGAATATGACTTCTGAGAGCCAGGCCTATATCTACGTTCAACTGCCCAGTACGCTCAACACTGTGCCGGCAGCGCTCTTGAAAGTGGAAAAGCTGCGCGACGGAACGTTCGTCGGCCGTTTTCGCTACGGCGACCGTTACCTGGAGCGCAAGGACGCGGTCGAATTCGATCCGTTCCAGCTTCCGCTCGGCGACATCGTCCGCGAGTTCACCAAGCTCAAGGGCATTCCCGGCGCTGTGCGCGATGCAGCGCCCGACGCCTGGGGTCGGCGCGTGATCGAGCACAAGCTGCAGCGCAGCCCGGGGGATCTGGAGGAAATCGACTATCTGCTCAATGGGCCGCAGGACGGCGCCGGTTATCTGAGCTTCGGCACTAGTGTAGAACCTCCCGCATCGAAGCGCCGATACAACCGTACGCATCAACTGGCAGAACTGGTCGCTGCCGCGGAGGCGATCGAAGAGGGAAAGCGGGTGCCGGAACACATCCTCGAACAGCTCGAGCCCGGCACCTCCATGGGCGGCGCGCGGCCCAAGGCCACCATCGAAGACGGCAATCGCCTGTGGCTCGGCAAATTTCCGGAAAAAGGCGATCGATGCAACCTTCAGCGAGTCGAGTACGCGACCCTTGAGCTGGCGCGTCGTTGCGGCATCGCGGTTTGCAATGCGCGCCTCGAATCCGTCGCGGACCACGACGTGCTCATGGTGGAACGCTTCGACCGCGAATACGCTGAAGGCGGCTATCTTCGCTTCGGGTTCGTCAGCGGACTCACCATGCTCGACTGCGACGACGACTATCTCGACCGGGAACGCTGGTCGTATCTACTGCTCGCGGACCAGCTACGTCGCTGGTCGGAAAAACCCGACGAAGATCGCATCGAGCTGTTCCGGCGTATCGTTTTCAATGCTGCCGTGACGAACAACGACGACCATCCTCGCAACCACGCCATGCGCCGCACTGCACGCGGCTGGCGCCTTACGCCGGCGTACGACTTGGTGCCCGCGCCCTTAGTCAGCCTCGAACGCCGCGACCTCGCAATGACAATCGGGGCCTACGGCCGTACGGCAACCATTTACAACGTGCTTTCCCAATGCGAGCGATTCGGACTTACGATCGAAGCGGCTAGGAAGGAAATTGACAAGATCGTAGCGGTCGTCCGAGCTTGGCGGGACCATTTCCGCGTTCACGGTGTATCGGTAAAAGATACCGATTACATAGCATCGGCGTTCCTGCCTGAGAGTTTCTTTTTCGAAAAACCGCCGGAAAATTGAATCAGTCCTGCGCCGGGCGTCGGCGGGTGGTATGGGGCAGATGGCATCCACTACGATGGTTTGTGGACCCGTGAGGGCATCCGACGGACGTTTCGATGGCGGACCGAGGCGGTGATCGACATCGAGCCAGAGCTCGCCGCGCCATGGGAGTCCGTCGTAGGCCAGTAGCGCCCAGCGATGAGCTCGAAGGGTCCTTCCGGCACGTTGTCGGGATTTGGCCTGCCCCCCACCAGTATCCCCGCAGCCGCCCCTGACTTCCTACCGGAACTCGCGCAGAATCAGCTTCTTCTCGCGCGCAATCTGACCTAAGCCATTCACGCGGCTGGAAACCCAGGCGGCGCCTGGCTTTCGAACCAGTACGCAGACGTATTCCTAGTAGCGCTTGACAGAGTCCTATCTTTGCGAATATGATGTGCGTCATATGACAACTGTCAAGGCCGGCTCCAAGAAGGAGGAAACCCGCGAGCGGATTCTGCGCGCGGCGGCGCGCGCCATTCGCAAGCACGGCTACGAAGGCGTCGGGGTCGCGGACGTGATGAAGGAGGCCGGGCTGACGCATGGCGGGTTCTATGCGCATTTCGAGTCGCGCGATGCGCTCCTGGCGGCGGCTGCCGATCAGGCGGGTGCGGAATCGATCGAGCACCTCACGCGCGCGATCGCGGCGGCGAAGCCGGGCCAGGAGCTCATCGCGCTCGTGGACACCTATCTCTCCGACGGACACGTCGCCGCTCCGGACAAGGGCTGCGCCATCGCCGCAGCAGGGACTGAAGTGCCGCGCCAAGAAGGGCCAGTGCGCCGCGTGGCGAACCGGCGCATCAAGGACCTCATCAGCCTCGTCGAGCGCCAATTCCCCGAGTGGGGCAAGAGCGCAGCACACGACAAGGCGATGGGCATCGCCGCAACCCTGGTCGGGGCTCTGGTCCTAGCGCGCGCGGTGGACGACGCACAGCTTTCCAACCGCATCCGCAAGGCGGCGCGCGAGCTGGTTCGCGCGACGGCCGGCTAGTTTTTTTGACCTTTAATATGACGATCATCATATGATGGACCCCCGCACCCGTTTACTGCTCGAGGCGCCGACCGCCTCGACGCTGCTGCGGCTCGCCATCCCGAACATGCTGGTCATGCTGGCGCAGGCTGCGGCAGGCCTCGTGGAAACCTACTTCATCGGCAAGCTTGGCACCGACGCGCTTGCCGGCGTCGCGCTGGTATTCCCGGTCGTGATGCTGATGCAGATGATGTCCGCCGGCGCGATGGGCGGCGGCATCGCCTCGTCGATCGCGCGGGCGCTGGGCGCCGGCCGCCGCGCCGACGCGAACGCGTTGGCGTTACATGCGCTCGTCATCGCGCTCTGCCTGGGCGCTGCCTTTGCCATCGGTGTAGTCGGTGGCGGGCGCTGGATCTATCAGGCGATGGGTGGAAGCGGTCGTGCGCTCGAGGCTGCGCTGACGTACTCGAACTGGATTTTCGCCGGCGCGGTGCTGGTATGGCTCTTCAACTCGCTAGGCGCCGTCCTGCGCGGTACCGGCAACATGGCATTCCCTGCAGCCGTCACCTGCATCGGGGTCCTGATCCTCGTGCCGGCGTCGCCGGTCCTCATCTTCGGTTGGGGCCCGTTCCCGGCGCTCGGGATCGCGGGCGGGGCGGTAGCCCTCCTTTCGTACTATGTCCTCGGTTGCCTGGCGTTCGTCGCCTACCTCTGGGGCGGACGGAGCGTGCTGCATCCGTCGCTGCGCACCGTGCGCTTCCGCTGGCCACTCTTTCGCGACATCCTGCGCGTCGGTGCGGTGGCCGCGCTTGTCACCGTGACGACGAATCTCACCATCATCATCGGCACCGCGTTCGTCGGTGCAGGAGAGCGCGAGCGAGCGCTGCGCACCGCGTGGATCGGCGCTGCCATCGCTTTCACCCTCACCGAGGCGATCGGCCTTTGCGCCGCCGCCTTTCCGACGGCATGGCTTTCACTCTTCGACACTGATGCGCGGATGCTCGAGGCCGGAGCGACTTACCTGCGGACCGTCGGGCCTTTCTATGGAATGTTCGGCCTCGCGTTGTCACTTTACTTCGCGTCGCAGGGCGCGGGCCGGCTGCTGTGGCCGCTCCTCGGCGCCGCGGCGCGCCTTGCGATCGCGGCGCTCGCCGGCTGGCTCGCGCTGCGCTGGACCGGCGAGCTCTCGCACGTGTTCCTGGCGCAAAGCCTCGGGCTCGTCGCCGCGGGCCTCATCAATTGGGCCGCCGTCGCGGGCGGCGCCTGGTTCGGTTCGCTGAGGTGGCCATGGTCAACGGCGGCCGCGCTGCAAAAACAATCGTCGACATGAGCGGAAATACCGAGTTTCAACCTCAAAGGGCTCTGCAATGCGCCGCCGTCATTTCCGTATCGTCCTCTTGCTGAGCGCCAGCCTTTTGGCCGGTTGCGCGGTCGGCCCGGACTACCAGTCGCCCAACATTTCCGTGACGTCCCGTTTTCTTCTGGACATGGCGCTGGCGGCGGCGCGTGCTGCTCAAGCGCGCGCGTCGTTGCGCCGAGCAGATGCAGCGCTGCTTCCATCAGCCAATGTGAGCGTGCAGGGTGCAAGGGCCTACCAGTCGGTCGAGACCCTGCTGGGACAGGTGCTCAACTCCACGCCCGGCTTCGACCGCAGTGGCAGCTACTACGAGGCCAACCTCGGTGCGAGCTGGGAAATCGACGTGTTCGGCGGCCTGCGAAGAGGGCAGGAAGCCGCGCGCGCGGAGTATCAGGCATCCGAAGCCGGCGCGGTTGCGACACGGCTCGCCGTGGCCGCGCAAACGGCGGATGTGTACGTCACGGTCCGCGGATTGCAGGCGCGCATCTCGATCGCCCGACAACAAGCGGAGACGCGCCGTCAGCTTCTCTCCACGGTCATGCTCCAGTACGAGAAGGGGATCGCCGCCGAGCTGCAGGTACGCCAAGCCGAGGGCTCGCTCGCTCAGGTCGAGGCGCAAATCCCCGTCCTGGAAACCGGGCTCGAAGCGGCGATGAATGCGCTGGAAGTGCTTCTCGGGGTACAGCCGGGAACCTACCGCGGCGAGCTGGGCTTGGCGGCACCTGTCCCGATCGCTCCGGGTCTCGCCGAGACCGGCACCCCAGCCGAGATGATTCGCCGCAGACCGGATCTCATCGTGGCCGAGCGGCGCTTGGCAGCAACCAGCGCGCGCATCGGCGTGGCGATTTCGGAGTACTACCCCAAGTTCTCGCTCGGCGCGCTGCTGGGCAGCGCCACCGCAGTATCAAGCGGCAACCTCTTTACCAGCGGTGCGAACCAAGCCCAGGGCGTCCTCGGACTTCGCTGGCGTTTGTTCGACTTCGGCCGCGTCGATGCGCAGATCGCCGCTGCGCGTGGCCGGGAGGCTGAAGCACTCGCGGCATACCGGCTGGCCGTGCTGCGAGCGACCGAGGAAGTGGAGAACGCGTTTTCGGCCCTCGTCAAACGCGAGGCCCAAGTCGGCATCCTGACGCGGGGCGAATCGTCTCTCGCGCGGGCGCGCGAGAACTCGCTTGCCGCCTACAAAGGCGGTGTCGTCAGCTTGATCGAGGTGCTGAATGCCGACGGCAACCTGCTGCAGATACGCGACGAGAAGGCGCAGGCGCAAACCGAAGTTGCGCGCGCCGCCGTCTTCTCCTTCCGGGCTCTGGGCGGCGGATGGGATGCAAGCAGCAACAGCTCTAGCGCCCTTCAGTGATCAACTAGTTACGGAGATTCCAATGCTTCAGCCCCATCCCGCCGCAGTTGTTGCCGTCATCGGCCTGCTGCCCTTCGTTTTGGCGGCATGTAG
>VBCJ01000002.1 GCA_005884335.1 Betaproteobacteria bacterium
GCGCTCGCCGCATCGGGTCTGTAAGCCAGGGGAATCGCCGCCGTGAGGGTCATCGTGATTTCGTCCGAGACCCGCGGGCCGTTCGGGTCCATGTTGATCGCGCCGTCCGACTTGCCGTTGGTGCGCAGGCTCCGGTCGGTGCCGAAATCCATGAGGCTGACGGTCGTCGTCTTGCCGTCGCGGTGGAAGAGCAGGGTCGCGTCGCGCGCCGAATAGAGATCCCCGCGGCGGAACACGCCCGAAGCCATCTTGTACGCGTCGAGGTGCACGCCGGCGAGCACCGCGGCGAAGCAGGCAAGCGAGAGCGCTGCGGCGCCCAGCCGCAGACGCGGCCCTTCGGCAACGCGCCACAGGAGAACGAGGCCCAGGCCCGCGTCGAGCGCGGCTCCGGCCGCGATCAGGCCTTTCAAGCCGAGGAAGGGCATGCCGATGTGCGCGGCGGAGAATACGCCGAGGATGGAACCCAGCGTATTGGCGGAATACACCGCGCCGATCGACTTTTCCCCGTGGCCGCCGTGGAGCAGCGCATAGGTGATGAGCGGCAACGTGATCCCCGCGCAGAACGTTGCCGGGAACATGATGGCGAGAGCGATGCCGTGGCTTGAGAACAGGAACAGCGTGTACCCGGTTTCCGTCTTCGCGAGCGCGTTCATCACGGCCTGCATCAACCCGAACATCTCGCCATAGAGCGGCAGCGTCGCGAGCGCGAGCAAGCCCATCGTCACCAGCACGATACCGAGAAACCGGACCGGGTCGGCGACCGAGTCGATGCGCCGGCGCACCCAGTAGCCCCCACAGGCGATTCCCAGGATGAAGGCCGAGAGCATCAACTCGAACGAGTGAGTCGAGGATCCGAGGACGAGCGAGAGCATGCGGATCCAGCCGATTTCGAAGACGAACGAAGCGGCGCCGGTGAGGAGCGCGACCGCGAGGAAAAGTCGGAAAGGCGCCGCGGCTTCGGAATCCCGCCCCGCGCCGGGGCGGGCACTCATGGGCTGCTCGGCGCCGCGGGCGAGCAGCCATACGACGGCGGCGAGGGCGAGATTCAGGGCCCCGGCGGCCTGTACGGTGCCCGGCAGCCCCAGCCTTTCGATCATGACAAATCCGCTTGCCAGTACGCCGATCGACGCCCCGAAGCTGTTGGTGAAATAGAGCATCGCGAGCGATTCGCCGGGCGCCTCCGGATAGCGCCGGATGAGTCCCGCGCTCATCAGGGGAAAAGTCATGCCGAGCAGCACCGACTGCGGCAGGATCAGAAGCCCCGCGAGCGTCCACTTGAAAAGCGTCGCCGGAATCTCGCCGCCGAGCGCGGGCAGAATGCTCGCGTAGGCGAGGTCGGTCGCCGCCACGAAAATCGGGTGGAACGACAACGCCGCAAGCCCGATCAAGCCTTCCGCGAGCGCGTAGCCGCGCAGCAGATTTCCCCAGCCTGCCGACCCTCGGCTGCACAGCCAGGAACCGATCGCCATCCCTCCCATGAAAAGCGCAAGCACCAGAGTCTGCGCGTAGGCCGCGTGGCCGAGGAAGAGTTTCAGATAGTGGCTCCAGATCGACTCGTAGATGAGCCCGGCAAACCCGGATACGGTGAAGAGCAGGAAGAATACGCTGCGGGGGATGCGGCTCATTTTGGAACTGGACGGCCGTGCGCTTGGCGCAAGAGGCGGCATTATACGGGGCGGGCATCGCGGGGCTTGATCGTTCGGCCGGGGCGTGGAAAATGCTCGCTTTGGAGGAAAAATGAGATTCATGGCGTGGTGGCTCGGCTTTTCCGCGACGGTGGCGCTCGCCGGCTGCCAGACGGTGCAAACGACCCAAGGGGGCGTGGTCGGCGTCGAACGCCGGCAAACCATGTCTTCCCTGATTTCGGCTTCCCAGATCGATCAGAGCGCCGCGGAGGCCTACGGGAAAGTCATCTCCGAGGCCGGCAAGAAAAACCAGCTCAACCGGGATTCCGCTCAGGTCGAGCGGGTGCGCGGCGTCGCCAACCGCCTGATCCCGAACACGGCGGCGTTCCGCGCCGATGCGCCGCGCTGGAACTGGGAGGTGAACGTGATCACCTCGCCCGAGGTGAACGCGTGGTGCATGCCCGGCGGCAAGATCGCCGTCTACTCCGGGCTTCTGACAAAATTGGAACCCACCGACGAGGAGCTGGCTGCCGTCATGGGGCACGAGATCGCGCACGCGTTGCGCGAGCACGGGCGCGAACGCGCGAGCGAGCAGGTGGCCCAGCAGCTCGGGGTCAGCGTGATCAGCGCGGCGCTCGGGCTCGGCGATCTGGGCGCTCAGTTGACGCAAACCCTGCTCGACGTGACGCTCTCGCTGCCGCATTCCCGGACCCACGAGACCGAGGCCGATCGCATCGGCGTGGAGCTTGCCGCGCGCTCGGGCTACGATCCGCGTGCAGCCGTATCGCTTTGGCAGAAGATGGGCAGGCTGGGCGGCAGCAAGCCGCCCGAGTGGATGTCGACACACCCCTCGGACCAGACCAGAACCCGTGACCTGCAGAACTACTCCGAGCGGGTCGCTCCCCTGTATGAGGCCGCGCGCAGGCGCTCAAGGGGGCGAAGGGCGATCCGGTATAATTTTGTCTTTGGGCAGCGAGCCGAATGATCGCGCGCACGCTTTACGACAAGCTCTGGGAGTCGCACACGGTGCACGTCGAGGAAGACGGCACGACGCTCCTCTATGTCGATCGCCACCTGGTGCATGAAGTGACCAGCCCCCAGGCGTTCGAGGGCATGAGGCTCGCGCGGCGCAAGCCCTGGCGCGTTTCTGCCAATCTCGCCGTCGCCGATCACAACGTCCCGACCACGGACCGCTCTGGCGGGATCGCCGACCCCGTGTCGCGCCTCCAGGTCGACACGCTCGACCGGAATTGCGAGGAGCACGGCATCGTCGAGTTCAGGATGAACGATGCCCGCCAGGGCATCGTTCACGTCATCGGTCCGGAGCAGGGCGCGACCTTGCCCGGCATGACCGTGGTGTGCGGTGATTCGCACACGAGCACCCACGGCGCGTTCGCCTGCCTCGCGTTCGGCATCGGGACTTCGGAAGTCGAGCACGTGCTTTCAACGCAATGCCTGCTCGCGAAAAAGATGAAGAACATGCTCGTGCGCATCGAGGGGCCGCTTGCCCGAGGGGTCACCGCGAAGGACGTGGCGCTCGCCGTGATCGGCAGAATCGGCATTGCAGGGGGAACGGGCTGCACGATCGAATACGCCGGCGGCACGGTGCGCTCGCTTACGTTGGAAGGCCGCATGACCCTGTGCAACATGTCGATCGAGGCGGGAGCGCGGGCCGGACTGGTGGCGGTCGACGAGGCGACCCTCGCTTATCTGAAGGGCAGGCCCTTCGCGCCGCGCGGCGAGTTGTGGGACCGGGCGGTCGCGCATTGGCGCACGCTGAAGAGCGATCCGGAGGCGAAATTCGACCGCGAGGTGGCGATCGACGCGCGCTCGGTCAAGCCGCAGGTGACTTGGGGCACCTCGCCCGAGATGGTCGTGACCGTGGATGAGCGCGTTCCCGACCCCGACAGGGAGAAGGACGCGATTCGCCGGGAAGGCATGGAGAGAGCGCTCACCTACATGGGCCTCAAGCCCAATACGCCCATGACCGACATCCGCATCGACAAGGTATTCATCGGCTCGTGCACGAATTCGCGCATCGAAGACCTGCGGGCCGCCGCGGCGATCGTCCGCGGGCGCCGCCTCGCCTCGAATATCAGGCTCGCCATGGTCGTGCCGGGCTCCGGGCTCGTCAAGGCGCAGGCGGAACACGAAGGCCTTGACCGGATCTTCAAGGACGCCGGCTTCGAGTGGAGGGAACCCGGCTGCTCGATGTGCCTGGGCATGAACGCGGACCGGCTCGAGCCGGGCGAGCGGTGCGCTTCGACTTCGAACCGCAATTTCGAGGGCCGCCAGGGCACGGGCGGCAGGACTCACCTCGTGAGCCCCGAGATGGCTGCGGCGGCGGCGATCGCCGGGCACTTCGTCGATGTTCGCCGGTGGAGATGATTGGAGGCTATGCAATGAAAGACTTCATTCAACGGTTCGCAGCCCTGGCCGCAATCGCGGGATTGCTCGCCGGATGCAACACGATGGCAGGGGTGGGCAAAGACGTCGAAAAGCTCGGCGCCAAGATCGAACAAAAAGCGAAAAAATGATGGAAAGCTTTACCGCTCTTCACGGCCTCGTGGCACCGCTTGACCGGGCCAACGTCGACACCGACCAGATCATCCCGAAACAATTCCTGAAGTCGATCAAGCGCACCGGGTTCGGGGCCAATCTCTTCGATGCCTGGCGCTACCTCGACGAAGGCCGGCCGGCCAAGTCCGATGCAGGCCGCCCGCTCAACCCCGATTTCGTCCTCAACCAGCCGCGCTACCAGGGCGCCAGCATACTGCTTGCGCGCAAGAACTTCGGCTGCGGAAGCTCGCGGGAGCACGCACCCTGGGCGCTTGCCGAGTATGGTTTTCGCGCGCTCATCGCACCGTCCTACGCCGACATATTTTTCAACAACTGCTGCAAGAACGGCTTGCTGCCGGTCACGCTCACCGAAGCGGAAGTGGACCGGCTGTTCCATGAGGTCGCCGCTTTTCCGGGGTTCCGGCTTGTTGTCGACCTCGAGAAACAAACGGTCGCGACCCCGGACGGCGGCAAGGTAATGCGCTTCGACATCGACCCTTTCCGCAAATACTGCCTGGTCAACGGTCTTGACGACATAGGACTCACCCTGCGCCACGCGGACAAGATCCGCGCCTTCGAAGAGCGGCGCCGCTTCGAGCAGCCCTGGTTGTTCGGCTAGTCACCTCCTCTTCATGAAAGTTGCAGTCCTAGCCGGCGACGGCGTCGGCCCGGAAGTTATTGCCGAGGCGGTCAAGGTACTCGCCGCGCTAAGGAGAGAAGGCTCCGCGTTCGAGATGGAGCAAGCCTCCGTCGGGGGCGCGGCGTACGACGCCGCGGGTGATCCTCTGCCCGGGCCGACGCTGGAGCTGGCGAGAGCCGCCGATGCCATCCTGTTCGGCGCGGTCGGCGGTCCTCGTTACGACGCGTTGCCGCGCGAAAAGCGCCCCGAGCGGGCGATACTCAGGCTCCGCAAGGAGCTCAATCTGTTCGCCAATTTGCGGCCCGCGTCCGTTTTCCCCGAGCTCGCCGGTGCCTCGACGCTGAAGGCCGAGGTGGTGGCAGGGCTCGATATCCTGATCGTGCGCGAGCTGACCGGCGACATCTATTTCGGTCAGCCGCGCGGCATCCGGGAGCTCAACGGCGGAGTGCGCGAAGGCTTCGATACGATGCGCTACACCGATGAGGAGATCCGCCGCATCGCCCACGCGGGTTTTCGCGCCGCGCTGAAGCGCAACAGAAAGCTGTGCTCAGTCGACAAGGCGAACGTGCTCGAGACCTCGCAGTTGTGGCGGGAAGTGGTGAGCGCAGTCGGCAAGGAATATGCCGCGGTGGAACTGACGCACATGTACGTGGACAGCGCCGCGATGCAGCTCCTCAAGAATCCCAGGCAATTCGACGTGATCGTCACAGGCAACATGTTCGGCGACATCCTCTCGGACGAGGCCTCCATGTTGACCGGCTCGATCGGCATGTTGCCTTCGGCTTCGCTCGACGAAAAGGGCAAGGGACTGTACGAGCCGATTCATGGATCGGCCCCGGACATCGCAGGAAAGAACCTCGCCAATCCGCTGGCGGCCATCCTGTCTGCGGCGATGATGCTTCGCTACAGCTTCGATCAAGACCGAGTCGCTGCCCGCGTCGAAGTCGCGGTGAAGAAAGCACTCGCCCAGGGATATCGCACCGCGGATATTTTTCAGCAGGGAACCCGCAAAGTTGGCACCCGCGAGATGGGCGATGCCGTGGTCGCGGCGCTCTCTTGATGGATGCGGAGCAACCTTTTTGGGGCTCAGTGCGTTAGCATACGCAGATCGGACATTCAGGAAATGCGATGAAGCGAGTCGGACTCGTCGGTTGGCGCGGAATGGTCGGATCGGTGCTGATGCAGCGCATGCACGCCGAGCGCGATTTCGCATTGATGGAGCCGGTGTTTTTCTCGACTTCCCGAGTGGGCGAGCTCGGGCCATTCATCGGAAAGGAAACGGCACCGCTCAAGGACGCGAAGAGCGTGAGAGAGCTCGCGTTGATGGACATCGTCATCTCCTGTCAAGGCGGCGACTACACCAACGAGGTGTTTCCCAAGCTGCGTGCCTCGGGGTGGAAGGGCTACTGGATAGACGCCGCATCGGCTCTCCGCATGCGGGAGGACGCCGTCATCGTCCTGGATCCGGTCAACATGAAGGTGATCAGGGATGCGCTTTCCAGAGGCGTGCGCAATTACATCGGGGGAAACTGCACCGTAAGCTTGATGCTCATGGGCATGCACGGCCTGCTGAAGGCGGACCTCGTCGAATGGGTGACCTCGATGACCTACCAGGCTGCCTCCGGCGCGGGCGCCGAGCACGTGCGTGAGCTGGTCGAGCAGACCGGATTCGTGCACCAAGCCGCGAGATCGCTGCTGGAGGATCCTGCCTCCGCGATCCTTGAGTTGGACAGGGCGGTGACCTCGGCGCTGCGGGACGGATCTTTGCCAAGCCGGCAGTTCGGGTTTCCGCTCGCGGGCAGCTTGCTGCCGTGGATCGACAAGGATCTCGGCAACGGCCAGAGCCGCGAAGAGTGGAAAGGCCAGGCGGAAGGCAACAAGATTCTTGGCCGCGAAGGAAACCCGATCCCGATCGACGGCATTTGCGTGCGCATCGGCGCAATGCGTTGCCACAGCCAGGCGCTCACCGTAAAACTCAGGCGGGATCTGCCTGTGGACGAAATCGAGCAGATACTCGCCGAGGCGAACCCTTGGGTGAGAGTGGTTCCGAACGAGCGCGAGGCAAGCCTGCGCGAGCTGACTCCGGTAGCGGTGAGCGGCACGCTGCAGGTGCCGATCGGACGTTTGCGCAAGCTTGCCCTCGAAAAAGGCGGCTTCTACCTCGCCGCATTTACGGTCGGAGACCAACTGCTCTGGGGCGCCGCCGAGCCGCTCCGGAGAATGCTGCGCCTTCTGCTCGAGGGCTGAGCTGCTCAAGAGCGGGCCCTCGAGGGACTTCGGGTCCGGCCCCCCACTTCCCCGGGCTTTTCAGGGGAAAAACAAGCAAACTTCGTGAAAAAATAGTCACTTGACGCAATTTCTGAGATGAAAGTTGAGCTTGCAAGGCTAAGGCCATGATGGTATTTTAATTTGTTTCCACTTAGGTTCAGGGTGGCAAGTGGGGAAGTTCGCCTCAAAAACTTGTTCCGTAGCAGTCGTGAGCCTGATTTTGCCTTCGCTCGCCTGGGCGGCGGGCTTGGGCAAGTTGTCGGTTCTCTCTCAGCTTGGGCAGCCGCTCAGGGCGGAAATCGAGATCGTTTCTTTGCAGAAAGGTGAAGGCGACACGCTGGGCGCGCGGCTCGCGCCGGGGGAGGTTTTCCGCCAGGCCAACATCGACCTGAATCCGGCATTGATGTCGGTCAAATTTGCCGTTCAGCGACGGCCCAGTGGCCAGTATGTGATGACTCTCACCTCCGGCCAGCCGATCAACGAGCCGTTCATCGACGTGCTGGTGGAGTTGAACTGGGCGAACGGACGTCTGGTGCGCGAATACACCTTCTTGCTCGATCCACCCGAATACGCCGGGCCGCCCAAACTCAAGGCACTTCAGGCCGCCCAGCTGCCGGCTGCCGAGCTGTCGGAACCGGTTGCGTTGGCACCACCCGTTGAGCCCGTTACCCCGGCGTCACTCCCGGAGCCGGTTCCGGCCGCGCCGGGCGCTTCTGCGGAGCCGATTGCGCCCGCTCAAGTAGCGGCGGCGGAGACCGGAGCGCCGGCGCAGGAAACGGCCGGGGAATCGGCGTCGCCGGCTCCGGCGCAAGTTCAGGTACTGCCGGCTGAGGTGAATCCGGCCGAACCCGTGCCCGTTCAGGTGGACGCGGCGCTTGCTGCCGCGCCGCCCGCCAAGCTGGTCCAGGAGTTCGGGGTTGCGGATATCTACGAGGTCGTACGCGGTGACACGCTCTCGAAGATTGCTATCCGAAACCGAGTTGAGGGGGTGAGCTTGCAGCAGATGCTGGTGGCGCTGTTCCGCGCGAATCCGGAAGCGTTTGTGGCCGACAACATGAACCGTTTGCGCGCGGGCAAGATCATCAGCATTCCGGACAAGGACGCGGCCGGGGCCGCGGCAGCAGCTGATGCGCGTCGCATCGTTTCCGCCCAGTACGCCGACTTCAACGAATACCGCCGCAGGCTCGGAATCGCGGTCGCGTCGACGCCTGCGTCCCAGGGAGGCCGTCAGGCATCCGGTCAGATCAGCGCCCCCAAGGAAGAAAAGCCGATACCGTCCAAGGAACCGCCCAAGGATGAGCTTCGCCTGTCCCGTGCAGACGACGCCAAGCGCGGCGGAAAGGCGGCGGGCACCGCAGCGGCCGATGACTTGGCGGCCAAAGACAATGCCTTGAAAGAAGCTCAAGAACGCATCGCTCTCCTGGAAAAGAATCTGCAGGATATGCAGAAACTGGCGCAGATAAAAAGCCAGACCGGAGCCCAGCTACAGCAGCAAGCCGAAGCTGCGAAAGCAGCGTCCGCGGCCAAAGCCACCGAGCCCGCGAAGGTCGCACCTGCAGCCAAAGCGGAAGCGCCGAAGGCCCCAGAGCCTGCTAAAGCAGCGCCCAAAGCGCCCGAGCCGGCAAAGGCGCCCCTGACCGCCAAGGCGCCGGAGGCGACGAGACCTCCGGAACCAGCCAAAGCTCCCGAAGCAGCCAAGGCACCCGAACCTGCGAAGGCACCGGAAGCGGCAAAAGCCCCCGAAACCGCGAAAGCGCCCGAGCCGGCGAAGGCTCCCGAATCTGCCGCCAAAGCGCCGGAACCCGCGAAAACGGAGGTCGCGAAGGCCGCTCCCAAGGCCGCGGCCAAGGCCGCGCCCGCGCCTCCGCCGATTGACGCCAGCTTCGTGGATGAGTTGCTCGACAACCCCCTTGCGCTCGGCGGCGCGGGCGTATCCGTGCTCCTGTTGGCGGGTTACGCGGCTTATGCCTGGCGCAGGAAACGCAACTCGCAATTCGAGAACAGCATCATGAGCGTCGTACCTTCGGACGCGGACTCGGTGCTGGGGAGCGCTGGGGGTCGTAACGTTGACACCAGCTCGAGCTCGCTTCAGAGCGATTTCAGTCAGGGTGGCGTCGGCAAGGCCGACACCGAGGAGATCGACCCGATCGCGGAAGCCGACGTCTATATGGCTTACGGCCGCGATGCCCAGGCCGAGGAGATCCTGAGAGACGCGCTGGCCAAGGATTCCAGTCGCCAGGCGATTCGCGTCAAGCTCCTCGAGATTTACGCCAACCGGAAGGATACAAGGTCATTCGAGGCGGCCGCGAACGAGCTGCGCGCGGCAACCGGCGGACGCGGGGCGGAATGGGAAAAGGTGGCCGGTCTGGGATTGTCGATCGATCCGTCCAATGCCCTTTACGGAGGCAAGCCGGGAAACGCACCACCGCATCGGTTCAATGAAACGGCGCAGATGCCGGCCTTCAGCACAAACACAGCGACGCAGATGCCTGCTTTCAGCACAAGCACTCGACCGCCGCTTGAGCCCGCGGCGCCGCTCAACATCGATTTCGACATCGGCGCTGCGACATCAGGAGGGGCTGCTCCGCTTCCGGACCTCGACCTGGGCGTTGGGTCCGCGCCTTCGGCGGAGTCCGCGGCGGGTCTCGATTTCGATCTCGGTCTCGGCGGAGACAAGTCAGCAGCGGTCGGGACCGGGGCTGCGGCGAGCGCTATCTCCGCAGCGGAGCCCCTCAGCATCGATTTCGATTTGCCGGTGGGCGACAAGCCGGGTTATCCCGCCCCGGTAGACGCTGCGCCACGCGCCTCTGCGGCTCCCGCTGCGGACCTGGGAGCGATCGATTTCGACCTTGGCATACCGTCAGGCGGCAGCGAAGCGAAAACCGAGATCCCCAACACGCCCTCGGTGGATCTGGCCGACATCAGTCTGGATCTCGGTATGCCCGGCGGCGGCAACGGCTCAGGCGGCGCTCCGGACGCGCGATGGCAGGAAGTCGCGACCAAACTCGATCTCGCCAAGGCGTACGAAGAGATGGGCGACAAGGACGGGGCCCGCGAGTTGCTGAAGGAAGTGGTGAAAGAAGGCGATGCGGCACAGCAGCAACAGGCCCAAACGATGCTTCAGGCACTCGGCTGACCTCCACCGAGTTCTCCTAAAACGATCGGCGCCTCGTGCGCCGATCGTTGTTTTCGGGACCGTAGAATGAAATTTGCCATTGGAGTGACCTACTGCGGTGCGGGTATGGAAGGTTGGCAATCGCAACCCTCCGGAAACACCGTGCAAGATCATCTCTCGCGCGCGCTTTCGGAAATAAGCGGCGAGCCGATCGTGGTGACCGGCGCCGGGCGCACCGACGCGGGCGTGCATGCAAGCGCCCAGGTGGCGCATTTCGAGACCTCGGTGGAGCGCCCCGAGTCGGCGTGGGTGCGCGGTGCGAACTCGCTGCTTCCCGATGCGATCGCCGTGCAATGGGCGACTCCGGTACCTGAGGACTTTCACGCGCGCTACTCGGCACTCTCGCGGAGCTACCGCTACGTTCTCTACAACCACCCGGTGCGGCCGGCGCTGCTCGCGGGGCGCACCGGGTGGTTTCATATGCCGCTCGACCTGGAGAGGATGCGCAAAGCCGTCGATTGCCTGATCGGAGAGCATGATTTTTCCAGCTTTCGGTCCGCGGAATGCCAGGCGAAGACCCCGGTGCGGATCATGCAAAGCGCGAGGATACGCGCAAGCGGCGCCTATTTCCTGTTCGATTTCACCGCGAATGCGTTTCTGCATCACATGGTGCGCAATATCGTCGGCTGTCTTGTGTATGTCGGTAAGGGCAAGCATCCGCCACAATGGATCTCGGAGCTGATTGCCGCGCGTGACCGGCGGCTCGCGGCGCCGACGTTCTCCGCCGAAGGCCTGTATCTCTTCGGAGTCAGATACGACGCGCGCTGGAGCCTGCCGGGGTTTCCCCCTATGATGCCGTTCGATTCGGAATCGGGGCGATGAGAACGCGAGTCAAGATTTGCGGCATCACGCGCATGGAAGACGCGCGGGCTGCCGCTGCGCACGGCGCCGACGCAATCGGGCTGATCTTCTATCGCCCCAGCCCCCGCTACGTGAGCCTCGGCCAGGCGCGGGAAATCGCGATCAGCGCTCCGCCCTTTGTCGCGACCGTGGCGGTATTCGTCAATCCCGCACGCGAGGATGTCGAGCGCGTGATCGACGAGTGCGGCGTGACACTCCTGCAGTTCCACGGGGACGAGCCCCCCGAGTTCTGCTCGAGTTTCTCCCGGCCGTACATCAAGGCTGCGCGCATTCGGCCCGGGCTGGATTTGCTAAAATACCTCTCGCCTTACGGAGCTGCCGCGGCGTGGATGCTCGATGCTTTCCACGAAGACCTCTGGGGTGGAACGGGCGGCTCGTTCGATTGGAGCCTCGTGCCGGAGCGCATGGCGAGGCCGATCATCCTTTCGGGCGGCCTGACTGCAGACAACGTCGCCGGCGCCGTCCGCCGTACCCGGCCCTACGCCGTGGACGTTTCAAGCAGTGTCGAGGCGTCCAAGGGAATCAAGGACGCGGCGAAGATCGCGGCTTTTATCGGAGCGGTAAAGCATGAAGAGGGTTGACCTTCCGGACGAGCAGGGGCATTTCGGCCGGTATGGCGGCGTGTTCGTCGCCGAGACGCTGGTGCACGCGCTTGACGAGCTCAAACGCGCCTACGAGGCTTGCCGGAA
The DNA here is from genome assembly GCA_005884335.1 of Betaproteobacteria bacterium. Classification (GTDB taxonomy): domain Bacteria; phylum Pseudomonadota; class Gammaproteobacteria; order Burkholderiales; family SG8-39; genus VBDM01. Next base: position 11,818 of record VBCJ01000002.1, read on the forward strand.
GGATCCGGAATTCGTCGCCGAATTCGAGTACGAGCTCAAGCACTACGTCGGTCGCCCGAGCCCCGTTTATCACGCCAAGCGCTGGTCGCAGATGCTCGGCGGAGCCCAGATCTACATCAAGCGCGAGGATCTCAACCATACCGGCGCTCACAAGATCAACAACACCATCGGCCAGGCGCTTCTCGCGCGGCGCATGGGCAAACCGCGGGTGATCGCCGAAACCGGCGCCGGAATGCACGGTGTGGCGGCCGCGACGGTGGCGGCGCGCTACGGCATGGAATGCGTGGTGTACATGGGCTCTGAGGACATCAAGCGCCAGGTGCAGAACGTCTATCGCATGAAGCTTCTCGGGGCGTCGGTCGTGCCGGTCGAATCGGGCTCGAAAACGCTGAAGGACGCGCTGAACGAAGCGATGCGCGACTGGGTCACCCACGTCAACAACACCTTCTACATCATCGGGACCGTCGCTGGTCCGCACCCGTACCCGATGATGGTGCGCGACTTCCAGTCGGTTATCGGTCGCGAGTGCCTGACCCAGATGCCGGAACTGTGCGGCCGCCAGCCGGACGCGGTGATCGCCTGCGTCGGCGGGGGCTCGAACGCGATGGGCATCTTCTATCCTTATATTCCCTACGAGACGGTGAAGCTTATCGGCGTGGAGGCGGGTGGATTGGGGATAGCGAGCGGCAAGCATGCGGCGTCCCTGTGCGCAGGCAGGCCGGGCGTGCTGCACGGAAATCGCACCTATCTGCTTCAGGACAAAGACGGTCAGATCGTCGAGACGCATTCGATCTCTGCGGGGCTCGACTACCCGGGTGTGGGCCCCGAGCATGCCTGGCTCAAGGACACCGGCCGGGCTCAATACGTCACCATCGACGACGCAGAAGCCGTCGCCGCGTTCCACGACCTGTGCCGCAACGAGGGCATCATTCCGGCCCTCGAGTCCGCGCATGCGCTCGCCCACGCTGCGAAACTTGCGCCCTCGCTGCCAAGTGACAAGATCCTCCTTGTCAATCTCTCGGGACGGGGCGACAAGGACATGCACACCGTCGCGGAAAAATCGGGAATCCAGTTTTGAGCGACCCGCACGCAACGCTCCTCAACGGAGATCTGTTCGACTGCATCGTCCGCGTCCCCGAGGCGAGCGTGGATCTCATTGTCGCCGACCCTCCGTACGGCCTCGGCAAGGACTACGGGAACGACTCGGACCGCCTGAGCGGGGACGCCTATCTCGACTTCAGCCGGCGCTGGATCGACGCCGTGATTCCAAAGCTCAAGCCGAGCGGCAGCCTTTACGTTTTTCTGACCTGGCAGCACAGTCCGGAAGTCTTCAGCTATCTGAAGACGCGCTTGACGATGGTGAACGAGATCGTCTGGGACCGGAAAGTGCCGAGCATGGGCGGCAGCACGCGAAAATTCTCCTCCGTCCACGACACGATCGGCCTGTTCGCGCGCTCGAAGGACTACTTTTTCGATGTTGATAGCGTGCGCATTCCCTACGACGCGGAAACAAAGCGCGCGCGAACGCGCTCGATTTTCGTCGGCAAGAAATGGCTCGAGGTGGGCTATAACCCGAAGGACGTGTGGAGCGTGACGCGGATTCACCGCCAGGATCCGGAACGCGAGGATCATCCTACCCAGAAGCCGCTCGAGATCGTCGAGCGCATGGTGTTGGCGAGCTGCCCCAGCGAGGGCCTCGTCCTCGATCCGTTCATGGGAAGCGGCACGGTCGCGGTTGCGGCGCTGAAGCACGGCCGGCAGTTCGTGGGCTTCGAGATCACTCCGGAATACTGCGCGCGCGCGAAGCGGCGCGTTGCGCGTTTCTGCAAATCGGGTCGTGGGCTTGAGACGGTCGCGGTTCGAACCGTTGCGGCGCTATGAAGCCCGGGAAGGCCCGAATCCAATCTGCTTTCGAGCGGCTCGCGGGCGAGCGCCGGAAAGCCCTGATTCCCTACGTTACGGCGGGAGACCCGCAAGCCGGGTTGACGGTACGGCTCATGGACGCGCTAGCTGCTGCGGGAGCCGACATAATCGAGTTGGGCGTGCCTTTTTCCGATCCCATGGCGGACGGGCCTGTGATTCAGCGCTCAAGCGAGCGGGCGCTGAAAAACCATATCGGGCTCGACCGGGTTCTGATGTTCGTCTCGGAATTCCGCAAGAGCAATCTGACGACCCCGGTTGTCCTGATGGGATATGCCAATCCGATCGAGGCGATGGGAGTGGAGCGCTTCGCTGACGCCGCGCGGCAAGCCGGAGTGGACGGGGTCTTGGTCGTCGACTATCCGCCCGAGGAGAGCATGGAACTTGCGGCGTTGCTGCGCGCACGCGGAATCGACATGATTTTCCTGCTCGCACCGACCTCGACCGAGGCGCGCATCGAACAGGTCGCGCGGCTGGCGAGCGGCTACATCTACTACGTATCCCTGCGCGGCGTGACTGGAGCCAAGCACCTCGATCTGGAAGACGTGGTCGCAAAGCTCCCTTCAATTCGCGGCAAGACCAGGCTGCCGATAGGCGTGGGATTTGGAATCCGCGACGCGGAAACCGCGCGTGCCGTGGCGCGCATTGCGGACGCGGTCGTGATCGGCAGCCGCATCATCCAGGAAATGGAGCAAGCTTCTCCCGGGGACTGCGTGGAGAAGGGTGCGGCCTTCCTCGGGGAAATTCGCAGAGCGATCGACGCATGAGCTGGCTGCAAAAGCTGCTTCCCCCCAAGATCAACCGCACCGGAACCGGCGCGAAGAAAAACGTCCCGGAAGGCCTGTGGAGCAAGTGCCCCTCTTGCGCGGCGGTGCTGTATGCAACCGATCTCGAGAAGAACGCCAATGTCTGTCCCAAATGCGGCTATCACAACCGTATTTCGGCGCGGGGGCGGCTCGACCTGCTTCTTGACCCGGAAGGACGCTTCGAGATCGGCGTCGAGATCGCGTCGGTCGACAACCTGAAATTCAAGGACGACAAGCGTTATCCAGAACGGCTCGAGGAAGCGGAGAAGGCCACCGGCGAAACCGAAGCGTTGATCGTGATGCAGGGCGCAATAAAAAACGTGCCCCTCGTCGTCGCCGCTTTCGAGTTCGAGTTCATGGGCGGATCGATGGGGTCGGCTGTGGGGGAGCGCTTCGTGCGCGGGGTGCACGCGTGCCTCGACCAGCAACTGCCGCTCGTGTGCGTCACGGCGACCGGCGGTGCGCGCATGCAGGAGGGGCTTTTTTCGCTCATGCAGATGGCCAAGACCACCGCGGCCTTGACACAACTCACGGCACGCAAGCTCCCGTTCATCACGGTTCTGACCGACCCGACCATGGGGGGGGTGTCGGCAAGCTTCGCCATGATCGGTGATGTCGTGATCGCCGAACCGCGCGCGCTCATCGGTTTCGCCGGGCCGCGTGTCATCGAGCAGACCGTGCGCGAGAAGCTCCCCGAAGGCTTTCAGCGCGCCGAGTTCCTGCTCGAGAAGGGCGCAATCGATATGATCGTCGACCGGCGCCAGATGCGCGACAAGCTCGCGAATCTTCTTACGCTCCTGCAGCGGCAGGCTCCCCCGGCAAACTGATCCCGATTCGCCGTTTCATGCCCGGCCGGAACCTCGCTGAGTGGCTCGACTACATCGAGCGCATTCATCCGAAATCCATCCAGCTGGGGCTGGAACGCGTGGCGAAAGTGCGCGACGTACTCGGAAGGTCGAGCTCGGCGGTGTTTTTCACCGTCGCCGGCACCAACGGCAAGGGCTCGACCTGCGCGATGCTGGAAGCGATTCTGCTCGCCGCCGGATACAGGGTAGGCCTGTACACTTCGCCGCACCTCCTTCGTTACAACGAGCGCGTTCGCCTCGACGGCGTGCCCTTGAGCGACGCACGCCTGTGTGCAGCGTTCGAGACCGTCGAGCGTGCTCGCGGTGAGATCACGCTCACGTATTTCGAGTTCGGTACCCTGGCTGCGTGGGAGATTTTTGCGGCCGAGGCCCTCGACGCCGTGATACTGGAGGTCGGCCTGGGGGGGCGCCTGGACGCGGTCAACGCCTTCGATGCCGACTGCGCGTTGCTGACCTCCGTTGCTCTGGATCACACGGATTACCTCGGCGACACACGCGAGCGCATCGGGTCGGAAAAAGCGGGGATTTTCCGCCGGAGCAAACCCGCGATCGTCGCAGATCCGGATCCACCGCGTAGCGTTCTCGACCACGCGGGTGCGGTGGGTGTGGACCTTTGGTTGATCGGCCGGGATTTTGGCTATCGGAAACAGGGGCAGCAATGGATGTTTTGGGGGCGGGGCGTGCGCCGAGGCGGGCTTGCACCGCCCGCGCTCAGAGGCGAACGCCAGCTTGCGAACGCCAGCGCGGTCCTCGCCGCGCTCGATGCGCTGCGCGCGCGTCTTCCGGTCGGCATGCAGGACATCCGCAACGGTTTTGCGCAAGTGCAGCTTCCGGCTCGGTTCCAGGTGCTTCCCGGCCGTCCGACGGTCGTTTTGGACGTCGCGCACAACCCGCAGGCCGCGGCCGTGCTCGCGGAGAACCTCGTCGGAATGGGCTTTTATCCGGAGACCTATGCCGTGTTCGGCATGCTGCGGGACAAGGACATCGATGGCGTCTGCCGGGCGGTGAAAGACAGGATTTCCGCTTGGTTTGTGGCCGACCTCTCGCTGCCTCGTGGCGCTGGCGCGCGGGTGCTCGCTGATGCCCTTGCAAGGGCGGGTGCGGCAGGCGATGTGCTTTGCTTCAGGAACCCTCTCGAAGCCTATGCCGCCGCACGGAAGCGGGCAAACGAAAATGATAGAATCGTGGTGTTTGGATCGTTCCACACCGTAGCCGACGTCATGCAGTGGATCGAGGCCGCCCGGACCGAGATACGGGGGGCACGGCAGGGGTCTTGAGGAAAGTCCGAACGGGGCATTTCGGGAACGTCGCTTGGCTAGGCGCATATCAATGTTTGTGGCGGCTAGCGCCTTGACCCGGCCGGTCCTGCGACGCAATTTGCAGCTTATTTGGGGTCTTTTCCATTGGCAGACGACGCCAACCTGCTTAAGCGCCGCGCGCGCCGGCGGCTGGTCGGCGCCATCGCGCTGGTGGTGCTCATCGTCGTGGTCCTGCCTGTCATTCTGGACCAGCAACCCCGGCCTGTGCCCCAGGCGCTGAGCGTGCAAATTCCCAGCCAGGACGGAGGGCCGTTCAAGACCCGAGTTCTCCCGCCGCTGCAGTCGCCCCCCGTAGCGCCGCAGAAGGGTGAATCGATGCAGGCTGCGAAAGATCCGCCGAAGAGAGCGACACAAGCCGAGTCCGAGCCCGCCTCCCGGTCTCGCGCTCCGAAGAATGAGAGCGCGAGGACCGCGGACAAAGAGCGCGCGAAGACCCAAGTGGCCGAGGCTCGCCGCGCCCAGGCGCTATTGAACGACGAGGGGTTTGTCGTACCGCTCGGTGCCTTCACCAATCCTGACAACGCCAAGCAGGTACAGGACCGGGCGGCTTCCGCGGGCATCAAGAGCTATACCGAGAACGTCAAGGGCCAGCAGGGCGAGCAAACGCGCGTGCGCGCCGGACCTTTCGCGAGCCGCGACGCCGCGGAAAAGGCCCGCGACCGGCTCAAGTCCCTCGGCCTCGAAGTCGGACAGGTGGCACAGCGATGACGTGGTTCGATTTTGGCGTGTTGGTCGTCCTGGTCGTATCGGTCGCGATCAGCCTGCTTCACGGCCTGGCGCGCGAGATGGTCTCGCTCGGAGTGTGGGTCGGCGGGTTCATATTGGCGACGCTTTTCGGCGGCCATGTCGCAGGCTTCCTGCCGCAAAGCCTGGGCCCGCTGCTCGCCGCGCTGATAGGCTTCCTGATCGTGTTCGGCGTGGTGCTGTTTGTCGGGTGGATCGCCGGGCTCGCGCTTTCGTCTGCCGTCCGCGCGTCCGGTCTGGCTCCGGCGGATCGCGCGCTGGGGTCGGTCTCCGGCCTGGTAAGAGGGTTGATCATCGTGCTCGTCGTGGTGTTGCTTGCAGGCCTGACGCCGCTTCCGCGCGAAGCTTTCTGGCGCGAGGCGGCGCTCTCGGGGCCGTTCGAGACCGCGGTACTCGCGCTGCGGCCCTATATGCCCGCGCGCCTAGCGCAACGCCTGAAGTACCGATGAGTCGAGAGGAATAGCGCAGATGTGCGGCATTCTCGGAATCGTGGCGAAGACGCCGGTCAATCAGCTGCTGTACGACGGGCTGCTGCTGCTGCAGCACCGGGGCCAGGACGCAGCCGGGATCGTCACGTCGGAACACAAGGCGTTTCACATGCACAAGGGGCCCGGGATGGTGCGCGACGTGTTTCGTACCCGGAACATGCGCTCGCTTTCCGGCGCAACGGGCATCGGGCACTGCCGCTATCCCACTGCGGGCTCGGCGTTCAACGCCGGGGAGGCACAGCCTTTCTATGTCAACTCGCCGTTTGGGATTGTCCTCGGCCACAACGGCAACCTGACCAATTCGGAAGCCCTGAAGCAGGAGATGTTCCGTCAGGATTTGCGCCACATCAACACCAACTCCGACTCGGAAGTATTGCTCAACGTGCTCGCGCACGAACTGGAGCTCGCCGCAAAGGGTCAGAAGCTCGACCCCGAGACCATCTTTACCGCGGTGGCGAACGTGCATCGGCGTTGCCGCGGCGCCTACGCGGTGGTGGCCTTGATAGCGGGCTATGGGCTGCTCGCGTTCCGTGACCCGTTTGGAATCCGCCCGCTCGTATTCGGCCGCAATCACACCGACGAGGGACCTGAATATCTGGTCGCTTCCGAAAGCGTCGCGCTCACCGCGTTCGGCTTCGAGCTGGTGCGCGACGTCCTGCCCGGCGAGGCCATCTTTATCGATGAAAGCGGAAAGTTCAACAGCCGCCAGTGTGCGGCCAAACCGGTGCTCGCGCCCTGCATCTTCGAATACGTCTACCTTGCCCGGCCCGACTCGGTCATGGAAGGGGTTTCAGTGTACGAGAGCCGGCTGCACATGGGCCGGAAGCTCTCGGAAAAAATCAAGCGCACGATGCCCCATCTTGAAATCGACGTCGTGATCCCGGTTCCCGACACGAGCAGACCGGCCGCCCTCGAGCTCGCCCACGGCCTCAACGTCACCTATCGCGAAGGCTTCATCCGCAATCGCTATATCGGCCGCACTTTCATCATGCCCGGTCAGACGATTCGCAAGAAATCGGTGCGCCAGAAGCTGAGTGTCGTCGGCCTCGAATTCAAGGGCAAGAACGTCCTGATCGTCGACGACTCGATCGTGCGGGGGACGACGGGCCGCGAAATCGTCCAGATGGCGCGCGAAGCCGGCGCCAGCAAGGTGTTTTTCGCCTCGGCGGCGCCGCCGGTGCGATTTCCCAACGTGTATGGCATCGATATGCCGACGCGCGCAGAGCTCATCGCCACCGGGCGGAATGAGGAGCAGGTCGCGCACGAGATCGGGGCGGATGCGGTCATCTATCAGGATCTGGACGCGCTCAAGGCCGCGGTGCGCGCGGTCAATCCGAAGCTCACGCAGTTCGAGACTTCGTGTTTCGACGGGGTGTACATCACCGGAGATGTCACCAGCGAGTACCTCGCTTCGATCGAACGGCAGCGCGGCGCCGGCCGTCAGGAAAACGAGGAGGACGCCGAGAACAACCAGCTCGACCTCAACGCGGCCTGAGAGGTCCTGCTGAAAGGTCTTGGACCGCCGGTGAGTTTGACATCGCCGCGCCGGGATAGTAAGGTGCTCACTGCGCCGATTTGATCGACAGCTTGCGGGCGCTTAATAAATACGGCTAAAGCGTGGCCAAAACCCGTCTTAGCGAAAGCTGGACGGGTTTTTCTATTTTCAGGATCGAGAATGCAGGACTACGATATCGAAACGCTTGCGGTCCGCGCCGGAATCGCGCGCAGCCAGTTCAACGAGCACTCCGAGGCGCTCTATCTCACTTCGAGCTTCGTGTTCGAGAACGCCGCGGAAGCCGCGGACCGGTTCTGCAACAACGCGCCCGGGAACATTTATTCGCGCTTCACAAATCCCACGGTGACCGCGTTCCAGGAGCGGCTCGCCGCCCTCGAAGGCGCGCAGGCCTGCGTCGCAACGGCCTCCGGAATGTCGGCCATCCTTGCGACAGCCATGGCCACGCTGAAGGCCGGAGATCACGTCGTGTGCTCCTCCGGGGTCTTCGGCGCGACCGTGCAATTGTTCAGCACTGTTCTTTCCAAGTTCGGAATCGAAACGACGTACGCAGACGGCACTCAGCTTTCGACATGGCGGGCCGCGATGAAGGCGAACACGCGCCTGCTGTTCCTCGAGACGCCGTCCAACCCGCTGACGGAGGTTTTCGATATTTCGGCTCTGGCGCAAATAGCCGGTGACGGCGGAGCCTTGCTCGCCGTCGACAACTGCTTCTGCACGCCGGCCCTGCAACTGCCTTTCGAGTTGGGCGCCGACCTGGTGATCCATTCGGCCACCAAGTATCTCGACGGTCAGGGCAGGGTGCTAGGCGGGGCGGTTCTGGGCGCGAGCGGTCCGGTGATGGACGCGGTTTTCTCCTTCCTGCGCACGGCGGGGCCGAGCCTCTCGCCTTTCAATGCCTGGGTGCTGCTGAAGGGAATCGAGACGCTCAGGATCCGGATGGAGGCGCAATCGCGGGGCGCGCACGAGCTCGCCCGGTGGCTCGAGTCCCATCCGCGCGTGGAGCGCGTGTACTACCCGGGGCTCGCGTCCCACCCGCAGCACGCGCTCGCGATGCGCCAGCAGCGCTCGGGAGGCGCCATCGTCTCGTTCGTCGTGAAAGGCGGGCGCGAGCCTGCGTGGCGGGTGATCGATTCCACGCGCATGATCTCGATCACGGCGAACCTGGGCGACACGAAGACCACG
>VBCJ01000049.1 GCA_005884335.1 Betaproteobacteria bacterium
CCTTCTCTTCCACCAGCTCGGCCACCATCGCTTCGGTGGTGAGCAGCAGGCCGGCGACGGAAGCCGCGTTCTGCAACGCCGTGCGCGCGACCTTGGTCGGGTCGACTACGCCCATCTCGACGAGATCGCCGTAGGCTTCAGTCTGGGCATTGAAGCCGAAGTTACCCTCGCCTTCGGCGACCTTGTTCAGCACCACCGAGGGCTCTTCGCCCGCGTTGGCGACGATCTGGCGCAGCGGCTCTTCCAAGGCGCGCCGCACGATCTTGATGCCGGCCTCTTGGTCGGGGTTGTCGCCTTTGATCTCGTCCAGGGCGCTGCGGGCGCGGATGTAGGCGACGCCGCCGCCGGCGACGATGCCTTCCTCGACCGCCGCGCGGGTCGCGTGCAGCGCGTCTTCGACGCGCGCTTTTTTCTCTTTCATTTCGATTTCGGTCGCAGCGCCCACCTTGACCAATGCAACGCCGCCGGCGAGCTTGGCCACCCGCTCCTGCAGCTTTTCCTTGTCGTAGTCGCTGGTGACTTCTTCGATCTGGGTGCGGATGCTCTTCACCCGCGCCTCGATCGCCTTGGGATCGCCGGCCCCGTCGATGAGGGTGGTCTCTTCCTTGTCGATTTCGACGCGCTTTGCCTGGCCAAGGTCCTTGAGCGTCGCCTTCTCGAGGGTCAGCCCGACTTCTTCGGCAATGACCTGGCCGCCCGTGAGGACGGCAATGTCCTCGAGCATGGCCTTGCGGCGGTCACCGAATCCCGGCGCCTTTACCGCGCAGGTCTTCAGGATGCCGCGCAGATTGTTGACCACGAGGGTCGCGAGGGCTTCGCTTTCGACTTCCTCGGCGATGACGAGCAGCGGCCGTCCGGCCTTCGCCACCTGCTCCAGGAGCGGCAGCAGGTCGCGGACGCTGGAGACCTTCTTGTCGTACAGAAGCACGTAGGGATTGTCCAGGACCGACATCTGCTTTTCGGCGTTGTTGATGAAATACGGCGACAGGTAGCCGCGGTCGAACTGCATTCCTTCGACCACTTCGAGCTCGGTCTGCAAGCTCTTGCCATCCTCCACCGTGATCACGCCTTCCTTGCCGACTTTCTCCATCGCGTCGGAAATGATTTTGCCGATCTCGCCGTCCGCATTGGCCGAAATTGCACCGACCTGGGCGATTTCCTTGCTGGTGGTGCAGGCCTTGGAGATCTTCTTCAGCTCCTCGACCACTGCGATGACCGACTTGTCGATCCCGCGTTTCAAGTCCATCGGGTTCATGCCGGAAGCGACATATTTCATGCCTTCCTTCACGATCGATTGGGCGAGCACGGTCGCGGTCGTCGTGCCGTCCCCCGCGACATCCGAGGTTTTCGAGGCGACTTCCTTGACCATCTGAGCGCCCATGTTCTCGAACTTGTCCTTCAGCTCGATTTCCTTGGCGACCGATACGCCGTCTTTGGTGACCGTGGGTGCCCCGTAAGAGCGCTCCAGGATCACGTTGCGGCCCTTGGGGCCGAGGGTCACCTTGACCGCGTCGGCGAGAATGTTGACGCCCGCGAGCATCTTGTGGCGCGCGGACTCATGAAACCGGACATCTTTGGCAGACATGTTTTACTCCTGAATGGGTTGGTCTTACTTTGCGACGATGCCCATGATGTCGTCTTCACGCATCACGAGGTACTCGGTGCCTTCGATTTTCACGGCCTGGCCGGAGAACTTGCCGAACAGGATGCGGTCGCCGACCTTGACATCGAGCGGGCGCACCTTGCCGTCTTCGAGGATCTTGCCTTTGCCGACGGCGATGACTTCACCCTGGTCGGGCTTCTCCGCCACGTTGTCGGGAATGACGATGCCACCTGCGGATTTGCGCTCCTCATCGAGACGCTCCACCACAACGCGGTCGTGCAGGGGACGGATTTTCATCATGACATTGCATCCTTAACTGTCAATTGGCGGCCGCTCGCTGTTCGCGGCCAAGAAGAACCGGCACGAGAAAGACTCGCCGGTTCCGGGGTATCTGATACATCCGGTCGATCTACTGACCACCGATGTGCTATGATACTGACCGGTAACTCTCCTGTCAATCGGAGACTGGACATGACCCGAAGCGCCAAGATCAATGGACAATCGCATCTCCGGAAGCGGGACGCGAAGCGCCCGAGCGCCCGGAAACGCATCTTCGACACGGCTTCCGAGCTCTTCTACCTGAAGGGAATCCGTGCGGTCGGGGTGGAGACGATTGCAGCGGAAGCCGATACCACCAAGATGAGCCTGTACCGGAACTTCCCTTCCAAGGACGAGTTGGTGGCCGAATGGCTGCGCGACCACGACGCTAATTTCTGGCAGACCTGGGACGCGATGGCGAACAGGTATCCCAAGGATCCCCGCAAGCAGATCAAGGCCGCCTTCGCACTGTTGGCCAAGCACGTTGCCGATCCCAAGGCCCGAGGCTGCCCCATGGCCAATGCAGCGGTAGAGCTCACCGAGAAGGATCACCCCGCGAGAAAAGTGATCGAGGCACACAAGGCGAAATTGCGTGCCCGGCTCGTTCAAATGTGTACCCAGATGGGGGCCCCGGAGCCGGGACTCCTGGCCGATCAGCTGTTTCTCCTGATGGAAGGCGCCCAAGTCACTACCCAGACACTAGGGGTACGCGGCCCGGCGAGGAACGTTGCTCGCGCCGCGAAGATGTTGATCGATACGAACTTGCGACTGTCTTGATGCCCGGAAGGAGCGCCAGATGAATGCGGAGCACGCAACCCCCGAAGTGATCGACGCCCTTGAGGGCATCGAGATGCAGCGTCAGGAAAGGGAAAAGGAGTGCGGTGTCCCGGTGTCATGCGGCTGGGCGCTCGGCAAATTGTACGAACTCCTCCCGGGTCGGCGAAAATCACCAGGGACGAATTCGGAAAGCACGGCGCTCCACGGGAATATCGAAGCGGCAACTCTTGCGATCGAGCGGCTCAGGAAATTGGCGCAGATTACGGGAGAGCACGCCAAACTGAAGAGCGACCGGCCGTGGCATCAGCAAAAATCCCGGCGGGATGTGCAAAAAAATCCTCCTGAAGAGCGGCCGCGAAGTACGATGAAGCTCCAAGATTCCTAGAAAATCCTCGCTCGGGACACCGTGCAAGAGGATTTTTTGCGCTATAGGGGGCGGCGTGGCACGACGAGATTGCCGATGGAGACCTGCACCGGCTCGCCGTTCTGATTCTTCGTCGTCGTCCTCACCTTGATCAATCCTTGCTCCGGACGGGACTTCGAAGGCCGCACTTCGAGAATTTCGCTCTCGAGGTAGAGCTCATCCCCGGGCCGCACCGGCCGCGGCCAGCGGAACTCGTCGAACCCCGCGCCGATGATCCCGCCTGCAGGCTTCAGCTCGCTCTCCACCAGGAGCCGCATGGTCATCGCGGCGGTGTGCCAGCCGCTCGCCGCCAGCCCCCGGAATATCGAGGCGCGCGCGGCCTCTTCGTCGAGATGAAAGGGTTGCGGGTCGAATTCGGCGGCGAAGGTCTTGATCCGTTCCTTTTCGACGCGCAGACGCCCGGAGCCGAAGATCTGCCCCACCGCGAAGTCTTCGAGATATCGCCCGGTCATTGCTGCGGCCTCCTCGGTTGACCTACCGCTCCTCCGGCGCCTTGAGCTTGCGGAACATGACGTACAAAAGCCCGTCGTAGAGGATCTTCAGTCCCGCGGCGGCCATGATCGGGGCGCCCAGGGTGAGCGCCTGCATGGCGCTGCCGGCGAACACGGGCGCGATGGCGCGCGCGCACATGCGAGCGAGGTTGGTCACGCCGCCCGCGAAGGTGCGCTCGTCGGGGCGCACCACCGCCATGAGATAGGACTGGCGCGTGGGCACGTCCATCTCCGAGAGCCCCTCGCGCAAAAGGAACAGCACCGCCGCGATTTCGAAGCTCCCCGTAAACGGAATGGTGAAGGTGAGCAGGCTCGAGGGCGTGTGCGTGAACACCATGGTGTTCACGAGGCCGATGCGCGCGGCGAGCCAGGCGGCGCCCAGATGCGAGAACGCGTTCATGATGCGCGCGCCCACGAAGAGCATGCCGATCGCCGCCTCGGACGCGCCGAACTGCGCGTGGAAAAAATATGCGAAGAGCGCGCTGCCCTGGAAGCCGCCGGCGAAGCTGTCCAGCGCGAAGAGGAAGGACATCTTCGTGAGGATGGAACGGCTTTGCGGGCTCACCTCGGCGCGCAGCGCCGCTGTCGGCGACTCCGCCTGCGAGGACAGGCCGAGGTAGAGAATTGCCGTCACGGCATAGAGCGCCGCGTAGAGGATCACTGCGGCGCGCAGCGAATCGAGCGGATCCACTCCGGCGAAATCGCGCAGCAGAGGCGGAAGCACCGCGAGCGCGGCGCCGAGGGCGTGCCCTACGTCCTGGATGACGTTGTACCACGCGAAGGCGCGCGTGCGGCCGGCGTCGTCGCCCGTAGAGGGCAGGATCGCCTGTTCGATCGCAAGCGCCGCGGCGCGGTCCTTGCCGAGCGAATTCAGCATGCCGAGGAACGCGGCGACGCCGAGCACGACGATCTCGGAGGAAAAGGCAAAGACGACGCCGCCCGCTGCGGCGAGCACCCCGAGCCCGACCAGCCAGCGCTTGCGGCCGATTCGGTCGCCCCAGAACATGACCCCAGCCGCGCCCACCGCCGTGCCGGCAATTCCGGCGCCGAGGACCGCGCCCCAGGCCGCCGGGTCGAACCCGAGCTGCGCGAGATAGATGCCGGCGAGAACGCCGATCAGGCCGTTGGCGACCGCACGCAGGAAACTCGCGGCGAAAATGATCCGGCGATCGCGCAGCACGCTAGCGCTCGAAGAGCTTCACCGAGCCGCGCCCCCGGACTCTAGCGAGCTCGAGCGCCGTGAGGCCCGCGTTGTTGCGCAGGTCGGTGCGCACGCTCTTTGAGATCAGGAAGTGAATCATCACGATATCGTCGTGGGAGACCGCGGCGTGCAGCGCCGTGTTGGCCAGGGGCACGTCCTGGACGTCGAGATCCGCGCCCGCGTCGGCGAGCGCCTTCACCGCGAGAAACGTCCCGGTCATGGCCGCCCAGTGGAGCGGCGTCTCGCCGTCGTTGTTAGCGAGATTCTTGTCGGCACCCGCCTCGATCAAGGCGGTCATGAGCGAAGTGCTTTCGATCATTGCCGCCGCGTGCAACACGCTCTCGCCGTTGGGCGTCCGCGCCTTCGCGTCAGCGCCCTTGGCGATGAGCAGCTTCGCCATCTCGAGCTGGCCTTTCTCGGCGGCGACGTAAAGGGGCGTCTCGCCCAGCTTGTTGTTCGCAGAAAGGTCGATCCCGGAATCGACCAGGCGGGAGAACTCTTCGAAATCACCGTTCTCGATCGAGCGAAACAGCGCCTCCGCCGGAGTCTGCGCATGCGCGCAGGCGCAAGCGAGGGCGAGCGCGGCGATGAAGGGGCGCGGAGCGTTTTTCATTCGAGCTCGAGTCGGGGCGGGCCGGACGGGCTCCAGAGACTAGCAGAACCGCCGTCGCCACGGGTAAGCTCCTTTCCCCGCCTGGTCCTCCGCGGCTTCTAATTGAAGCAAAAAACTGTCAAGATCGCGCCTCGCACACGGCATCTCAGATAGATCATGAACACGCGTTTCAAGAAAAAAATGGCCGAGATCGGCGCGAAGACCCAGGTCTGCTTTCGCGTCGTGTTCGCCGACGGCTCTTCCTGGCAGAACCACGAGCGAGCGCCGGACGCGACGATCATCATCCGGAACGCTCGCGCGGCGTGGCGGGTGCTGCTGTTCGGCCACGTGGGCTTTCTG
>VBCJ01000050.1 GCA_005884335.1 Betaproteobacteria bacterium
TCAGGTTGATTTCCGGATCTTCCTTCTGCGTGCGGGCGAACCTCATACCTGAGTATGCGGCGGCGGCTGGAATTCGAAACGTTCTCCGTGGACCACGTCGACCAGCTTCGCTGCCTGTTGCTCCATCTCGACCACGAAGCCTTCGACCCTGCCGCGGAAGTGGCGGAAGAAAATCATGGCTGGAATGGCGATCACCAGGCCGAATCCGGTGTTGTACAGCGCCACGGAAATGCCGTGGGCGAGTTCCTGGGGGTTGGATCCGGTGGGCGATTGCGAGCCGAAGATCTCGATCATGCCGACGACGGTGCCGAACAAGCCCATCAGCGGGCTGATCGTGGCGATGGTCCCGAGCGTCGTCAAAAAGCGCTCAAGTTCGTGTGCCACTGCGCTGCCAGCCTCCTCGATCGCGTCCTTCATGACGTCGCGCGAACTCCTGTAGTTGCGAAGACCCGAAGCCAGTACCTGGCCGAGCGGAGAATCCTGCGAGAGCTTTTCAAGCATGTCCTCGCTCACTCCTTGCTTCTGGTATGCAGCGAGCACCTTCTCAAGCAGGCCGCCCGGAATGATCTTCTCCTTACGAAGGATCATGAACCTTTCGATGATGAGCGCGACCGCGATAACCGACACGGCGAGCAGGAAATAGATCGGCCAGCCGGCAGCATGGATGATGGCAAACAACCGCGTTCTCCGAGTGAGACAAAAAGCGCGGACACTTTAGCCTGCGACTGCGGATTCGGCAAGGCAAAGAATTTCAAGAGGATGCGCTCTCGCACTCCAAAAAATTCAGAAGCCGGAGCGCTGCTTGCCGCGCACGCCAAGCGAGCAAACGGCATGAGCCTTTATCCACAAAACCTGTGGATAAGGTTGTGCATACCCGTCAATTAGCGCGCGTAAGTGAATCGCGCAAAAGGGTTTTCTTACTCCTGATGAAAACTTGAACTTTCATTTTTCACTTTACTGCTCAAAGAGTTACAAGCGGGTTTTCGGTCATTGTCTGAGCTGCTCATAGGGGGCCGCAGCGGCGGAGCGCCCGTTGTGGATAGGTTACAATCGGCACATGCTCGGAGAACAAGGACTGGCGCGGGTTTCCACGCAGTCCCCCTCGGAAATTCTCAGCGTTTCAGCCCTCGCTCGTAGCGTCCGAGATCTGCTCGAGCGCCGCTATCCGCTGCTTTGGGTCGCCGGGGAGATATCCAACTTCACCGTGGCCAAGTCGGGACACGCCTATTTCGTTCTTAAGGACGAGCACGCCCAGGTGCGCTGCGTCATGTTCCGGCAACGCCAGCAGAATCTAGAGTGGACGCCGCGCGATGGCATGCAAATCGAGGTGCAGGCGCTGGTCAGCTTGTACGAGCCGCGCGGCGATTTCCAGCTCAATGTCGAAACCATGCGGCGCGCAGGGCTCGGCGCCCTGTTCGAGGCATTTCTCAAGCTCCGTGACAAGCTCGAAAAAGAGGGCCTGTTCAAAGCCGAAACGAAACGAGCCCTGCCTTCCTTGCCGCGCGCGATCGGCGTGATCACCTCGCGGGACGCGGCAGCCCTTCGGGACGTATTGACGACGCTAGCTCGGCGTAACCCGTCGATTGACGTGGTCGTCTTTCCCGTGCAAGTCCAGGGTGAAGGGGCGTCGGAGAAGATCGCCTGTGCGCTCAAAATCGCCGGCCGGCTCGGCGGGTGCGATGTCATATTGCTGGTGCGCGGCGGCGGTAGCATCGAGGACTTGTGGGCTTTCAACGAAGAGAGCGTGGCCCGTGCGATTCGCGCATGCCCGATTCCGGTCGTCACCGGCATCGGCCACGAGACCGACTTCACGATCGCAGACTTCGTGGCCGACCGGCGCGCACCCACGCCGACCGCAGCAGCCGAGCTGGTCAGTCCCGAACGCGCAGGGCTGCTCGAGGGCATCTCCAGGCTGACGGCAAGCCTCGCCCTGCGCGTCCGCCAGGAACTCGAGAGACGCATGCTGCACGTCGATCAGCTTGCGCGCAGGCTGGTTCACCCCGAAGCGCGGCTGCGGGCTCAGAGCGAACTGCTCGGCCAATTGCGCTTGAGACTCGGGCAAGCTGCCGGCCGAATCTCGTCCGAGCGGCGCTGGGAGGTCGTTCGGCTTTTGCACCGGGCCCAGGCTAGGCTCCCCAATACCGACAAGCTCCTGGCGACCTCGCTGCAGTTGGCCGCGCGGCTGCGTGCTGCAACGCATGCAACGCTCGAACGCGCGGGCTCGGCTTGCGCCCGTCGCATCGCCGATCTGTCGCACCTGGATCCAGCGGCAGTGCTGGAGCGCGGCTACAGCGTCGTGCGGGACGGCTCGGGCCGGATCGTGCTGCGCGGCGGGAGTCTTGCTGCCGGCGACCTCCTCGATATCACGTTTGCGGAGGGCGGCGCCCATGCACGCGTCGAGCGCTCTCGGTAGGAATCGAGATCGGAGAAGCGGCTGCTTGCAATCAGGCTCGCTTGGACAGAGAATACGCCGCGGGGCGCGCGGCCCCGATCATCGGGAGAACGACCATGAAGAATCCGCTCGATTCACTCTGGGGGACGATCATATGCGGTTTGATCCTGACCCTGTTCCTGCACAACATCGTCCGATACGCGGTGGGAGGCTGACATGGACTGGGTACCTGCAATCTCTCGCTGGATCCACCTCCTCGCAGGAGTGATGTGGATCGGCCTGCTGTACTACTTCAACTTCGTCAATGTTGCCGCGGCGAAAGCGGCGGCGGCCGACGGTACTGCCGCCGGCATCAGCAAGCACGTCATGCCCCGAGCGCTGTTTTGGTTCCGCTGGGCGGCGGTCGTGACCTGGCTCGCCGGCGCGGCCCTGCTGGGGCGCCATTTCCTCGACGCGTTTTTCTTCCTGAACAAAGCCTATTACCCGATCGGGGTCGGTGCGTGGCTCGGGACATTGATGCTGATAAACGTGTGGTGGCTGATCTGGCCAAACCAGAAGAAGATCCTGGGCATCATCCCCGCCAGCGACGAGGAAAAGAACAAGGCGCGGCGCGTGGCCTTCCTCGCCTCGCGTACCAATACGATGTTCTCCATCCCGATGCTGTATTTCATGGCGGCGGGAGCGCATAGCGCGCTTTATTTCGGGTAAGAACCCACTCAACAAAAGCCGGCTGGCATGCGCCAGCCGGCTTTTTTGTGCACGATTACTGGCGTACTAGCGCGCGGCGGGAGCCTTCTCGAGTCCCTGAATTGTCGTGCCGGACTTGATGCCTTTCTTCGCGAACCAGCCTGCGGGCATTTCGAGCGCAAACTTCGCGGGAGCCGTCGCGCAATGCGAAGTTTCGCTTTGCGGCTGCATGTCCGAGATGCTGACGATTTTTCCCTTTTCGTCGATAAAAGCCACCGAGAGCGGGATCAGCGTATTCTTCATCCACATGCAGTGAGGTTCGGATTGTGGAAATACGAAAAACATGCCCTCGTTCGGACCGAGATGCTTGCGAAACATGAGGCCCTGCGCCCGTGTCTGGAAGGTGTAAGCAACCTCAGCCCGGATGAGGTGAATCCCAGCTGACAGCTCCAGGGTCGGCAGCTCCGCGAATGCGACGCTCGCGGCTATCCACGCGGCGGCGCCGAGGAATGCAAGAGTCTTCTCTTTCGCACCGAACATGGTCGGCGAAAATAAAAAAGGCAGGGAATCGAGCCCTGCCCTGGTCTCGTCGAGAGACAACTATTTCTTCATTTCGTCCTTCTTCATTTCACCCTTCTTCATTTCACCCTTCTTGGACTTCTTGGCGGCCTTCTTCTCGCCCTTCTTGTCGCCCTTCTTCATTTCAGACTTCTTGTCGTCCTTCATCGGCTGAGCGCCGGCGTGGGACGCGGCCAGAGCCGCGCCGCTGGAAACGGCGAACACCGTGGCGACCAGGATGGAGATGAGCTTCCTCATGTTTTCCTCTTCGTGAAGTTTAAGGAACAGGTTGCGACCAGTCCTTTGCTTCGGAACCAGTCCCTCCCACTAACGCCCTGCCCTCCGCGAGGTTGACAAGCGCGTCAGCATTGCAGCCCATTTGCAACGGCAGCGCAGGTCTGGAAATCTATTTTCATTTTCAAAATCAACCAGCTACCGATCTTTCCGCCTTGGCGGGAGCTCACGCTCGGGAGTGCGCGGAGTCGCTCGCGCGATTGGCTATAATACCGCCCGTTCAAGAGCGGAACGCCCGTTGTCTTCGCGGCTGCAACAGCCGTAAGGTCGCACCGCGAATCCCTTTCAAAGCGAGACTGCAGGAGTTTCCCGTGGGCAAAATCAAAGTCAAGAATCCGCTCGTCGAGATGGACGGTGACGAAATGACACGGATCATCTGGAGGACGATCCGCGAGCAGCTGATTCTTCCGTATCTCGATGTCGAGCTGAAATACTACGATCTCGGGGTCGAGTCGAGAGACAAGACCAACGACCAGATCACGATCGACGCGGCCAACGCCACGCGAAAGTACGGCGTGGCAGTGAAATGCGCGACCATCACCCCGGACGAAGGACGCGTCAAGGAGTTCAACCTGAAGCAGATGTGGCGCAGCCCCAACGGTACCATCCGCAATATTCTCGACGGCACGATTTTCCGGGAGCCCATCATCTGCAAGAATGTGCCGCGCATCGTGGCCCACTGGAATAGGCCGGTAGTCATCGCGCGTCACGGATTCGGCGACCAGTATCGAGCCACCGAGGTCAAGTTCGACGGCCCCGGTACGATCAAGCTCAGCTTTCAGCCCGAGGGCGGCGGAACCATGATCGAGCGCGAAGTGTTCAAGGCACCGGGTGCCGGCGTCACCATGGCGATGTTCAACCTCGACGAATCGATCGAGGGCTTTGCGCGCGCCTGCTTCAACTACGCCTTGCAGCGCAAGTACCCGGTCTACTTCTCGAGCAAGAATACGATTCTGAAGGTCTACGACGGCCGGTTCAAGAAGCTGTTCCAGGACATCTTCGACGCGGAGTTCAAAAAGCAGTTCGACGCCGCGGGCCTGACCTATGAGCACCGGCTGATCGACGACATGGTGGCCGCGAGCCTCAAGTGGAGCGGCGGCTACCTGTGGGCGTGCAAGAATTACGACGGCGACGTGCAGTCCGACACGGTCGCCCAAGGCTACGGCTCGCTCGGGCTCATGACCTCAGTTTTGATGTCTCCCGACGGCAAGGCGGTCGAGGCCGAGGCGGCACACGGCACCGTGACTCGGCACTACCGGCTGCACCAGCAAGGCAAGCCCACTTCAACCAACCCCATCGCCTCGATTTTCGCTTGGACGCGCGGGCTGATATTTCGCGGGCGCATGGACGGCACGCCCGACGTGGTCAGATTCGCCGAGACCCTGGAAAAGGTCTGCGTCGACGTCGTGGAATCGGGCAAGATGACCAAGGATCTGGCAATCCTGATACGTCCGGATCACCCCTTCCTTTCCACCGACGAATTCATGGGCGCGGTGGAAGCAGAACTCAGGAGGCGCGTGCACTGACGGAAACGCGCGTGAACGTCGGAAAAAGGCCTCCAAGCTGAGGCTTGTCCCCGCTCACAAAAAAACAAAGGCAGCGGACCCGAGGAACTCCCGGGGCCGAAAATCAAGAGGGACTTGCGACCGCGGGCGGTTGTGCCGCCCGCGCGAGCCGCTAGCTTGCGGCCTGGATGTTCGAAGCCTGCTTGCCCTTCGGGCCTTGCGTGACTTCGAACTGGACTTTCTGTCCTTCCTTGAGCGTTTTGAATCCGCTCATCTGAATCGCGGAGAAGTGCGCAAACAAATCCTCGCCGCCGTCATCCGGGGTTATGAACC
>VBCJ01000051.1 GCA_005884335.1 Betaproteobacteria bacterium
GTTGCCCGCTGATTCCGGGTAGCATTGGGCACTCGTCGAACGCCTTCCGCCTATGATCATTCGATGACCAGCCCCTTGTTTCAGCCCATCCAGTTGCGTGGCCTCGCGCTCGAGAACCGCATCATGGTATCGCCCATGTGCCAGTATTCCGCAATCGAAGGTTGCATGACCGACTGGCATCTCGCGCACCTGGGAATGCTCGCCAATTCCGGCGCGGCGTTCCTGTGCTTCGAGATGACCGATGTCGAGCCTATCGGCCGCATCACGCCGGGCTGCTCGGGTCTGTATTCCGACGCAAACGAGTCAGCGCTCGAGCGCGTGGTGAAGCTCTGCCGCGCCCACGGACAGGCAAAACTCGGCATCCAGCTCGCTCATGCAGGCAGGAAGGCCTCGACCGCCACGCCTTGGGACGCGAGAAAATCGCTCGGCCCGGAGGACGGCGGCTGGCAACCGGTCGCCCCTTCCGCAGTCGCGATGGGCGAAGGCGAGCTGCTACCGCGCGCGCTCACCCGCGCCGAGATCAAGCTGCTCGTCGCGAAATTCGCCGATTCGACGCACCGCGCAGAGCGAATCGGGTTCGACGCGATCGAGTTGCATTCGGCTCACGGTTATCTCATGCACGAATTCCTGTCGCCGCTCTCGAACCGACGCGAGGACGAATACGGCGGCTCGCTCGCCAACAGGATGCGGTTTCCGCTCGAGGTCTTTTCCGCCGTGCGCGGCGCGTGGCCGGACGGGAAGCCCCTCGGAGTGCGCGTCTCTTGCACCGACTGGATCGAGGGCGGATGGGACCTCTCGCAGACCGTCGTGTTTGCCCGGGAATTGAAGAAACTCGGCTGCGACTGGATCGATTGCTCGAGCGGCGGGCTGATGAAGAACCAGGTGATCCCCGTCGGCCCCGGCTATCAGGTGCCGTTCGCCGAGCGCATCCGCAAGGACGCGGGCATCATCACCATTGCGATCGGCCTGATCACCGAAGCGGGACAGGCCGAGAGAATCATCGCCGAAGGCAAAGCCGACATGGTCGCGCTCGCGCGCGGCTTTCTCTGGGACCCCCGCTGGGCCTGGCACGCGGCGCAGGAATTGGGCGCGACGCCGCGAATCCCGCCGCAATACCTGCGCGCGCGCCCCGCAGCCCGCGCGGATGTTCTCGGCGAACGCCAGCGGAGCAGGGCCTGAAGGCGGAGAGCCCAATGGGCGCCAAAAAGAAACCGACCAAGCCGCAGGATTCGAACGAGGAGCTGCGGCGGTGGGAGGAGCGGTTCGAGAGTCTCATCGACCTTTCCTCCGAATGGTATTGGGAGCAGGACGAAGAATGCCGTTTCACCCTGGTGACGGGCAGCGCCGCGGGGCACGGCGGCATCGACACGAAGAAATTCCTCGGGACCTACCGCTGGGACCGCGGCGCGGTTCCGGTCGGCGACGGCGGCAGCTGGGACAAGCACAAGGCGGCGTTGAAGGCAAGACAGCCGTTTACCGACTTTCTCTTCAGGCGCCCGGATTCAAAGGGCGGGATGCGATACATCAGTACGAGCGGGCAGCCGATCGTCGACGACAAAGGCCGATTCCGGGGTTATCGCGGCATCGCCAAGGACATCACTGACGCCCGGCGAGCGCAGGAATTGCAAAACCTGGAGCACTCGGTAGCGCACTCGGTTGCCGAGGCCGTGAGCGTCACGGCTGCAACGACGGCGGCGATCCGCGCCATATGCGAAACGGAGGGCTGGGAGTGCGGCCGATACTTCCGCCCGGACAGCGAAGCCGGCGTACTGCGCTTAGACGAGTCCTGGGGGATCCAGGATCCGGCGATCCAGGAGTTCCTCGAGCGTTCGCGCGAAATCGTCTACAGGCCGGATGTCGGCTTGATGGGCCGAGTG
The DNA here is from genome assembly GCA_005884335.1 of Betaproteobacteria bacterium. Classification (GTDB taxonomy): domain Bacteria; phylum Pseudomonadota; class Gammaproteobacteria; order Burkholderiales; family SG8-39; genus VBDM01. Next base: position 1,878 of record VBCJ01000051.1, read on the forward strand.
TGGCAGTCGGGCCAGCCGTTGTGGGTCGCCGACCTCACCCGAGACTCTCGCGCACAGCGGGCAGCTTCTGGCGCTGATGCCGGCATACGTGGCGGATTCGTGTTTCCGGTCAGATCCGAAGGCAAGGTGATCGGGGTTCTCGGTTTCAACAGCCGCCAGGTCCGCGAAACGGACGAGGGACTGCTGAAGGCGATACTCGTGATCGGGAGCCAGATCGGGCAGTTTTTGGAGCGCAAGCGCGCGGAAGAGGAACAGCGGCGCTTCCGCACCGCGATGGACGCCTCGGCGGACCTGATGCTTCTCATCGACCCCACCAGCCTTCGCTACGTCGACGTCAACGACGCGGCATGCCGGGCGCTCGGCTACAGCCGGGAAGAGTTGCTGACGATGGGTCCGCCCGACATTTTCTCGACGTCCCGGGAGGAACTCACTCGACTCTACGAGCGAATGATCAGCGGAGAGCTGATTGCGCCGACGGTAAAGGGCCAATACCGCCGCAAGGACGGCTCGCAGCTTCCCGTCGAGGCGTATCCCCGCGCGGTGCGATCCGGGGAAGGGCACGTCATTGTTTCCATCGCGCGGGACGTCAGCGAGCGCCTCGCCTCCGAGGAGACGCTGCGCCGGTTCCGGGTCGCCATGGACAACTCCGCTGACATGATCGTGCTGATCGACCGCACCACGATGCGGTTTGTGGACGTGAACGAGACCGCATGCAGACTGCTCGGCTACTCCCGCGAAGAATTGCTCAAGATGGGCCCGCAGGACGTGCTTCCAACGAGCCGGGAGGAGCTCGAGGGCGCCTATGACGAATTCATCGCAACCCCCTCCCACACCCATGGCATGCGCAGCCAATACCGCTGCAAGGACGGCTCCACGTTTCCGTTCGAATCGACGCGGCACGTACTACGCTCCGGAGACGCCTACATCATTGCCGCGATCTCGCGGGACATCCGCGAGCGCCTCGCGGCCGAGACGGCGCTGCGCGAGAGCGAAGAACGCTTCCGCAGCCTGACCGTGCTCTCCTCCGACATGTACTGGGAACAGGACGAGCAGTTCCGCTTCACGTCCATGAGCGGAACTGGATCGCAACGGGTCAATGTGAAGACCTTCCCGGCAATCGGCAAGAAGCGCTGGGAGCAGAACTACATCAACATGACCGCGGACCAGTGGGCCGAGCACATGGCCCTTCTCGAGGCGCACAAGCCGTTCCGCGACATGGAGTTGTGCAGGCTCGACGAGACCGGCAAAAAGATCTGGATCAGCATCAGCGGCGAGCCGGTGTTCGACGCAGCCGGCGCATTCACCGGTTACCGCGGCGTCGGCAAGGACATCTCCGAGCGCAAGCAGGACGAGGAGCGAATCCATTTCCTCGCCAATCACGACGCCCTGACCTCGCTGCCGAACCGAGCCATGTTCAACGATGTGCTCAGTCTCGCGATCCAGAATGCGCGCCGCTATGGCCGCAATTTTGCGGTGCTGTTCATCGACCTGGACCGCTTCAAGAACATCAACGACACCCTCGGCCACGACGCCGGCGACAAGCTCCTGCAGGAGATGGGCACGCGACTCACCCAGACCGTGCGCGCAAGCGACGTGGTGGCGCGTCTGGGCGGGGACGAGTTCGTGGTGCTGGTGCAGGAAGTGGCCGAGCCGAAACAGGTCGCGGCCGTGGCGCGCAAGGTCCTCTCCGCGCTCGTCCAGCCGATGTCGATTCAAGGGCAGGAATGCCGGGTGACGGCGAGCATCGGCATCTGCACGTATCCGTCGGAGGGGCACGACGAACAGTCCCTGATGAAGAACGCCGACATCGCCATGTACCGCGCGAAGGAAGACGGCAAGAACAACTACAAGTTCTACTCGGAGGAGATCAATATCCACACCTTCGAGCGGCTGGCGCTTGAGACGGCCTTGCGCCGCGGCCTGGAGCGCAGCGAGTTCTTCCTGCATTACCAGGCGAAGCTGGATCTCCACACGCAGCGGATTACCGGCGTCGAGGCGCTAGTGCGCTGGCAGCATCCCGATCTCGGTGTCGTGCCGCCCGTCCAGTTCATCCCGCTCGCCGAGGAAACCGGGCTCATCGTGCCGATCGGGAAATGGGTGCTGAACACCGCCTGCGCGCAGAACGTCGCCTGGCAGCGGGAGGGCCTGCCGCCTTTGTGCATGGCGGTCAACCTGTCGGCGCGCCAGTTCGCCGATGAAGACCTGGTCGCGGACGTCGCCACCGCGCTTGAGCAGAGCGAGATGAAGCCGGAGCTGTTGGAGCTGGAACTCACCGAAAGCATGGTGATCCAGAACGCCGATCGGGCGGGTAGGGTGCTTGCCGAGCTCAAGAAAATGGGCGTGCGGCTCGCCATCGACGACTTCGGGGTCGGTTACTCTTCGCTCACGCACCTGAAGCGATTTCCGATCGACACGCTCAAGGTGGACCGATCCTTCATCCGCGACCTGCCGCAGGACCCCGAGGACAGGGCGATCTGCGAGGCGATCATCGCCATGGGCAAGAGCCTCAAACTGACGGTGATCGCCGAAGGAGTCGAGACCCTGGAGCAGCAGACTTTCCTGCACGACCACGCCTGCGACGAGATGCAGGGCTTCTTCTTCAGCAAGCCCATTCCGGCCGATCAGTTCGCTGAGCTGCTGCACAAGCGCATCAAGGGCTGAGCGTCAGTCCGCCTTCAATCCGGCCTGGCGAACCACCTCGCCCCACTTCGCGATTTCCCGCTTGATGTAGTCCGCGAATTCCTCCGGAGTGCTCGTCGCCGGATCGGTGGCCATCGCCGCAAGGCGTTCGTTCAGATCCGGCGCGTGCATGATTTTCACCAGCTCCGCGTTGAGCCGGGTGACGATAGCCCTCGGCGTGCCTGCGGGTGCGAGGATCCCGTACCAGGTGGTGACTTCGAAATTCGGCAATCCGGCCTCGGCGACGGTGGGCACCTCGGGCAGCGCGGCCGCGCGCTGCGGCGCAACCAGTGCGAGCGCCCTCAGTTTCCCCGCCTTGATGTGCGGGGCCACCGCCGGTACTCCGATCACCACCAGATGGATCTGGCCCGAGAGCACGTCGTTCATGGCCAGGTTTACGCCCTTGTAGGGCACGTGCACGAGCTTCACTCCCGCCACGATATTGAAGAGTTCTCCGGCGAGATGGTTGGACGTGCCGCTGCCACCCGAACCGAAGTTCATTTCTCCGGGCTTCGTTTTCGCGAGCCGGATGAATTCCGCGAGCGTGCCGGCGGGCACCGAGGGATGGGTGACCATGACGTTCGGCACCGTCGCAACGAGGCTTATGGGCGCGAAATCCTTGACCGGATCGTAACTGAGCTTGGAGTACAGGCTGGTGCTGATCGCGAGCGAAGGCGCAACCAGCACGATCGTGTAGCCGTCGGGAGCGGATCGGGCCGCCGCTTCGGCCCCGACGTTCCCGCCCGCGCCTCCGCGGTTCTCCGTCACGACCGGCTGACCGAGGCTCACGGTCATCCGTTCCGCGATAAGACGACCCAGGATGTCCGTACCGCCGCCGGGCGGGAACGGGAGAATGAACCGCAGCGGCCTGCTCGGCCAGACGTCGCTCGTCTGAGCCGGTGCGGGCCAGGGCGCGAGGGCCGCCCCCAGCACCGCCAATTGCAGAAGGCGGAGCAGCGCCCGCATCGGAAACCGGGGACAGACCCCTATTTCCATGACCAACTCCAGACCACAGCGGGAGCAAAGGGAAATAGGGGTCTGTCCCCGGTTTCGCTCAGGCGTTCTCGATAGGGGCGGGCGCCGCTTCAGCCTCGGCCGCGGGCGTGCCTTCCTCGAACAATTGCGCAGGCGGCGCGTTCTTGCGCGCGTTGTGGTACGCCATGCCCGTCCCTGCCGGGATGAGCCGGCCGACGATGACGTTTTCCTTGAGTCCGCGCAGGTCGTCCTTCTTGCCCATGATCGCGGCCTCGGTGAGCACGCGCGTCGTTTCCTGGAACGAAGCGGCCGAGATGAACGAGTCGGTCGACAGCGACGCCTTGGTGATGCCGAGCAGCATGTAGCTGTAGGTCGCCGGCTTCTTGCCTTCGGCCTGCACCTTCTCATTTTCCTCGAGCACGTCCGCGCGCTCCACCTGCTCTCCCTGGATGAAGCGGGTGTCGCCCGGGTCCTCCACCTGGATACGCCGGAGCATCTGCCGCACGATGACCTCGATGTGCTTGTCGTTGATCCTGACGCCCTGGAGGCGATACACGTCCTGCACTTCGTCCGTGATGTAGCGCGCGAGCGCTTCCACCCCCTGCAGGCGCAGGATGTCGTGCGGGTCTGCGGGGCCATCGACGATGAATTCGCCCTTGTTGACGACCTGCCCGTCGTGCGCCATGACGTGCTTGTCCTTCGGAATCAGGTACTCGTGCGAGACGCTCTCCAGATCGGTGATGACCAGACGCTGCTTGCCCTTGGTATCCTTGCCGAATGACACCGTTCCCGTGATCTCGGCGAGCAGCCCTGCGTCCTTGGGCGAGCGCGCCTCGAAGAGCTCCGCCACGCGAGGCAAGCCGCCGGTGATGTCGCGCGTCTTGGAAGTCTCCTGCGGAACGCGCGCAAGCACCTCGCCCACTTGCACCTGCTGCCCGTCCCGAACGGTGATGAGCGAGCCGACCTGGAACGTGATGGTGATCGGGTGGTCGGTGCCGGCGATGCGAATCTCCTCGCCCGATTCGTTCAGCAATTTCACCTGCGGGCGCAGGCCCTTGCCCGCGGCGGGATCTGCTTGGCGACCGTGACGCCTTCCTCGATGTGCTCGAAGCGCACGATCCCGCCGTACTCGGTGATGATCGGGCGAGTATGCGGGTCCCACGAGGCGAGCGTCTGCCCCGCCTTGACGGGCTTGCTGTCGGCTGCCAGGAGCGTCGCGCCGTAGGGTACCTTGTGACGCTCGCGCTCGCGGCCGTTGTCGTCGGTGACGAGCACTTCGCCGGTCCGGGAGATCACCACCTTCTCGCCCTTGGGGTTGGTGACGTAGCGTATCTGCGGCGTGAAGCGCACCGTGCCGTTCGACTTCGCTTCGACCTGGTTCGCCGCGGCGGCGCGCGAAGCCGCTCCTCCGATGTGGAAGGTGCGCATGGTGAGCTGGGTTCCCGGCTCGCCGATCGATTGCGCCGCGATCACGCCGATCGCCTCGCCGACGTTGACGAGCGACCCCCGGGCCAGATCGCGCCCGTAACACTTGGCGCAAAGGCCCCAGCGCGTATCGCAGGTGAGCGGAGTGCGCACCCGCACTTCGTCGATGCCGAGCGCCTCGATGTTCTCGACCTCGTCCTCGTTCAGAAGGGCCGCGGCGTTGTAGAGCACTTCCTGGGTTTCAGGATGCAGCAGATCGGAGGCCGTGACCCGTCCGAGAATGCGCTCTCTCAGCGCCTCGACCACTTCGCCCCCTTCGACCAGCGCTTTCATGGCAACGCCGTTGGTCGTGCCGCAATCGTCTTCGGTGACCACGAGATCCTGGGTCACGTCCACCAGGCGCCGCGTGAGATAGCCCGAATTCGCCGTCTTCAGGGCGGTGTCGGCGAGGCCCTTGCGCGCGCCGTGGGTCGAGATGAAGTACTGCAGCACGTTCAGCCCTTCGCGGAAGTTGGCCGTGATCGGCGTCTCGATGATCGAGCCGTCGGGCTTGGCCATCAGGCCGCGCATGCCGGCAAGCTGCCGGATCTGGGCCGCGGATCCGCGGGCGCCGGAGTCGGCCATCATGTAGATGGAGTTGAACGACTCCTGCTTGACCCTTTGGCCCTTGCGGTCCGTGACGTCCTCCGAGGAAAGCTGGTCCATCATCGCTTTCCCGACCTGGTCGCCGGCACGGCCCCAGATGTCAACGACCTTGTTGTAACGCTCGCCCACCGTCACCAGGCCCGAGGTGTACTGGGACTCGATTTCCTTCACTTCGGTTTCGGCCGAGGCGATGAGATCGTGCTTCTGAACGGGCACGAGCATGTCGTCGACGCAGATCGAAATCCCCGCGCGCGTCGCAATGGTGAAGCCGGCCTGCATGAGCTTGTCGGCGAAAATCACCGTTTCGCGCAGCCCGCAGCGGCGGAAAGCCGCGTTGATGAGCCTGGAGATCTCCTTTTTCTTGAGCGCCTTGTTGATCAATTCAAAGGGTAGGCCCACGGGAAGAATTTCCGAAAGCAGGGCGCGGCCGACCGTGGTCCGATGCCGCACGAGCCTTTCGATCTTTTCTCCGCTCGGCCCGAACTCGGCTTCGCGGATGCGCACCGTGATCCCCGCGTGCAGCTCGACCTTCCCGGAGTCGTACGCGCGGGCCACTTCGGTCACATCGGCGAACACCATGGCTTCGCCCTTGGCATTGATGCGCTCGCGCGTGGCGTAGTAGAGCCCCAGCACGATGTCCTGCGAGGGCACGATGATCGGGTCGCCGTTCGCGGGCGAAAGGATGTTGTTCGAGGCGAGCATCAGCGTTCTCGCCTCCATCTGCGCTTCGAGCGACAGCGGCACGTGCACGGCCATCTGGTCGCCGTCGAAGTCGGCGTTGAACGCCGCGCACACGAGCGGGTGCAGCTGGATCGCTTTGCCCTCGATCAGCACCGGCTCGAAGGCCTGGATACCTAGGCGGTGCAGGGTCGGCGCCCGATTCAGCATCACTGGGTGCTCGCGGATCACCTCTTCGAGGATGTCCCACACGACCGGCGTCTCAGCCTCGACCTCGCGCTTCGCGGCCTTGATGGTCGTGGCGATGCCCTGCATCTCGAGCTTGTTGAAGATGAAGGGTTTGAACAATTCGAGCGCCATCTTCTTGGGCAGGCCGCACTGGTGCAGCTTCAGCTGCGGGCCCACCACGATCACCGAGCGCCCCGAGTAGTCCATGCGCTTGCCGAGCAGGTTCTGACGGAAGCGCCCGCCCTTGCCCTTGATCATATCGGCGAGCGACTTCAAGGGGCGCTTGTTGGCGCCGGTCATCGCCTTGCCGCGGCGGCCGTTGTCAAGCAGCGAGTCGACCGCTTCCTGGAGCATTCTCTTTTCATTCCTGACGATGATCTCGGGCGCTTTCAACTCGAGCAGCCGCTTCA
>VBCJ01000052.1 GCA_005884335.1 Betaproteobacteria bacterium
TCCTCGGCCATCTGTTTGAGCGCGGGGATGCGCTCGCCGACATTTTGCCGGAACCGTTCAAGGGCGGCTCGGCGCTGAGCGAGCGCGTCCACCAAGCGCCGCAGCTCCACGTCAGTCTCCGATTCGATCGCCTCACGGCGTCTCTGCGCGGCGCGAAGATCCGCGGCGGCCTTGGCAATCAGGCCGCGCCGAGCGTCGGACAACGGAATCTCGGTGGACAGGCCGACAAAATTGGCGGCACCGAACGGATCGCCGGTCCATGTCCTGCCCAGGCTGAGCACCGGCACCGGCCAACGTTCGCGCTCGGTGCGCTTGAGCGCTGCCTGCGCCGCTTCTTCCTCGCGACGCGCCGCGATGATTTGCGGGTTACTTGATATCAAGGACTCTCGCCACTCGGCGACGCTGGTCGACAGTCCGGCGGGTGTAGGGATGCCGATCGCAGTAGGCCGCCAACCCGACGCGCCAAGCAGCGCCGCCAACCCCGCCGATCTGTCGGAGAGCTCGGCGCGCGCATCCGCGAGTCGTGCATTCATCCCGGCAAGTTCGACCTCAACCCGCGTGAGGTCATAGCGGCTTGCCGCGCCGCTGTCCAGTCGCCCGGAGACGATCGCGGCGACGCGCTTTATTTCGGCGACCGACTCGTCAAGCATCGAAGCTTTTTCCTGAGCGGCCTGAAGCCCGACAAAGAGGTCCGCGGCGCGCAGCGCGAGCTCGTTTCCAGTCAGCCCGACGCGGGCTCGGGCTGCCAGCAATCCCTGCTCCGCGGCTTCGATTCGCGCGCCGCGCTGACCGCCAATCAACAGCGGCAAATCCACAGTCGTCTGCTGCTGCTGGCTGCCATTGAACTGGGTTCTCGCTCCTCCCGATGGAGTGAAACGCCCGTAGGAGACCGTGGGATTGGGCAGCGCCCCGGCGGTAATTCGTTCCGCCTCTGCTGTGTCGATTGCCGTTTGTTCGACAGCGAGCCGGGGACTGCGCTCCGTCACCAGACGCAGCAGGATCGGCAGCGTCAGGCGTTCGGGAAGCGCCGATGCCGGTTCCTGTGCCCGGACGGATGCTGTCGACATCGCCGAGACAGCCAAGAGTATCGCGATCCTGCTCATGGCCTGGCCTCTAGTAGCTCGTCCTCTTCCTCTGGCTTCGTCAAACGCCGCGGGGTGATGTAGCTGTAAATTATCGGCAGCAGCCACAGCGCGATTGCCAGTGTGGTCAGCATCCCGCCCACGACCACCAGAGCGAAAGGCCGCTGCGTCTCGCTGCCCACTCCGGAACCCAACGCCATCGGCAGCAGCCCGACGAGGGCGAGCAGTGATGCCATAAGTACCGGTCGCAGCCGCTCGCTCGCGCCTTCGATCAATGCCGGCCATAGCTCCTCACCGCTTCGCCGCCGTGCTTCCGCTGCGCTCAGCACCAAGAGGCCCATCAGCGACACCTGACCGAGCAGCGCGATGAAACCCACCGCCGCGCTCACCGACAGAGGCACCCCGGCCGCCAGCAGCGCAAAGGCGCCCCCGGTCAGGGCGAACGGGACGGTCAGCAGGATGGCGAGAGCGCTGCGTCCCGAGTTCATAGCCGCATACAGGAGGCCGAGCACGGCGAGCACCGCCAGCGGAACCACGATCTTGAGCCGGGCGAGCGCGCGCTGCTGGTTTTCGAACTCGCCGCCCCAGACGAAGTAATACCCTTCGGGCGCCGGCACGCTGCGCTTTACAGCGGCGATGGCGTCCTTCACCACCGATCCCATGTCTCGCCCCTCGATGTTGAACTTCAAGGCGAGGTAGCGGCTGTTGCCTTCCCGGTTGATCGACGCCACGCCGTTGGCGACCTGGATCGTAGCGAGATCGCGCAGAGGCACGCGCGCGCCGGACGCGGCGGTGAGTGTGACCGCGCCTATCCTTTCGGTGTCGTCGCGGATGTCGAGCGGCAGCATCAGCCGCACCGGCACCGGGCGCTCTCCCTCCCACATCGTAGTCGTGACGCGCCCGGCCAGGGCGGTTTCCAGAGTGCGCTGCGCGTCCTCCATCGTAATGCCTGCACGAGCGAGCGCCTGCCGGTCGAAGCGCACCTGCAACTGCGGCGTCGAAGCGTCCCGGTAGAGGTCGAGATCAACGATGCCGGGCAATGCCTTGAGCGCCTCCTTGGCCTGTTCCAACGTAGCCCGCATTCGCTTCAGATCGGGACCGAAAACCTTCAGCACCACCTTGCCGCGCACGCCGCTGACCGCTTCCTCGACGTTGTCCTTCATCGGTTGCGAGAAGTTGTAGCGCACACCCGGGATTTCGGTCAAAGAGTCGCGCATTTCGTCTATCAGGCGCGTTTTGTCGTAGCCCGAACGCCATTCGCGCACCGGTTTCAGACGTATGAAGGTTTCGCTCATGTTGACGCCTTCGTTGTCGGTGCCGTCCTCGGGCCGTCCCTGCTCGCTCAGGGTTTTGCTTACCTCGGGGAACGCGAGGATCCGCCGCCGCACTTCGAGAAGAATGTCCTGCCCTTTTTCCAGCGCGATGCTCGGCGGCATCTCGACGAACAACTGTATGTCGCCTTCATCCAACTCGGGCAGGAACTCGGTGCCGAGACGCGTGAACGTCAACACCGCCAGCGCCGGCAGGACAAACGCCGCGGCGAGAACCTTCCCCCTGCGCTCGAGCAGCCATGACAAGGATCGCCGATAGCGCGCGCGCAGCCGTTCGACCCAGGGCGGCTCCTCGAGCTTGGCGTGCCGCGGTCGGAACAGGGCCGCGCACAGGGCCGGCACCAAGGTGAGGGCGAACACCAAAGCACCGATCAGGGCAAAGGAGTAAGTGAGCGCCAGAGGCCGGAAAATGCGTCCCTCGACCGATTGCAGCGTAAATACCGGCATCAACGCGGCGATGATGATCAGCATTGCGTACAGCGTGGGGCGCCCCACGTCCACCGCTGAACGCACCACCAGCCGCAGCACGTCGCGCCGATCGGTGGGGCGATCTTGGCGCAGCGCATGGATAACGTTCTCGACAAGCACCACGGCGCCGTCGACCAGAATGCCGAAATCGATGGCGCCCATCGAGATCAGGTTGGCCGGGAGGCCCAGCGCGTAAAGGCCGAGGAAGGCCACCAGCAGGGAGAGCGGTATCACTACGGCGACCGCCGCTGAGCCTACTACGCTGCGCAGGAACAGCCATACCACGCCCACCACCAGAACGAACCCGCTCAGGAGATTCTTGTGGACCGTGGAGAGCGTCAGCCCCACGAGGTCGCTGCGGTCGTAGTAAATTTCGATGCGCATGCCCTTGGGCAGGATGGTCTCGTTCAGCTCGCGCACCTTGTCGTGGACGCCGTCCAGCACCAGCGAAGGATTCTGGCCACGCCGCATCCACACGAAGCCTTCGATGCCTTCCTTTTCCAGGCCGACGCCCACGGTGCCGCGCCGCGGCGTGAAAGACTGCACCACATTGGAAACGTCGCCCAGCGTCACCGCAGTCCCGTCCTTGCTCTTGAGCAGGATGCGCTTGATGTCCTCGGCTGACTCGAGGAAGCCGATGCCGCGTACCGTGAGTTCCTGATCGCCGTGCCGCAGGAAGCCGCCGCCGACGTTCAGGTTGGATTTTGCGATCGCCTGTTCGAGATCGCCCAAGGTCAAGCCCAGGGCGAACAGGCGCGCGGGGTCGGCTTCGACGTGTATCTCCTTGAGATAGCCTCCGAAGGGCACGATGTCGGCCACGCCCGGCACCTGGCGCAGGACGCGCACGATGTTCCATTGCATTTCAGAGCGCAACTGATAGAGATCGTGGCGGTCGCTCGTGACACGGAACTGGTACACCTCCCCCAGGGGCGTGGCTTCCGGCGCAATCTCCGGAGTCACGCCCTGGGGAAGATCGGCGGCAGCGGCCCGTTGCAAGACCACGGTTCGAGCCGGGAAGCTGGCCGTGTCGTCCGAGAACGTCAAGGTGATCAGCGACAGGCCGAACAGGCTCTCGCTGCGCATCAAGGTCATCCCCGGCGTGCCGTTCAGCTCGCGCTCCAGCGGCACCGTGACGCGCCGCTCGATCTCCTCCGGCGCATTGCCGGGGAGCTGGGTGATGACCGTGACTTGGGTGTTGGTGACGTCCGGGTAGGCCTCGATGGGCGTGTCGAGGTAGGCGCGCAGTCCAAAGGCCGCGACCACCAAGGTGGCAAACAACGCCGCAACCCGGCGGTGAACGCAGGTTTCGATGAGGAGGCGGAGCATGATCAGAGCAGCTGCTCTGCCTGGGTATCGAGCAGCAAGGCGCCACGCACCACCACCCTTTCGCCCGCCGTGAGCCCCTGCAGAATCACCACCCGACCGTCCTGGTTGCGGCCCGTCTCTACGTCGCGGGCCTCGAAGCTGCCGTCCTCTCGCTCCACGTAGACCACGCGGCGTTTTCCGTCCTTGATCAGCACGGCCGAGACCGGGACCAAGACGTCCGCCTTGGCGCCCACGCGCAGGCCAATCTGGGCTAGCATGCCGGCCCGCAAGCCATCGATGCGCTTGGAAAGCGCCAGATACACCTGGCTGCGACGCGATTCCGGATCCACACGAGGGTTGAAATTCTCGACCCGTGCTGCAACACGGGCGGCGAGCGCCGGCAGTTCCACGTCCGCTTCCTGGCCGACGGCAATTCGGCGCAAATCGCTTTCCGGAACCTGCGCGACCACCTGCAGACGGGTCGGATCACCGAGCTCCAATAACGCTTCGCCGCCAGGCGCGACCGTGGCGCCGATCGCGGTGCGAATCGTTATCACCACACCGTCCGCGGGTGCTCGAACGGTAACCCGTATCCCTTGACCGGATCCGATCAAGTCCGCGGCGTTCCGCGCCCGCTCATATTCCGCGCGCGCTTCCTTCAGCCGCGCTTCGGCTTCCTGTCGCTCGAACTCCAGGCCGACGCCTTTTTCCACCATCTCGACCTGGCGCCTGAAGACGCTCTCGGCGCTGCCCAGCCTCGTGGCTGCCTGATCGAGCGTAGCGCGCGCGGTTCCCGCGTCGGCGCTTTCGATGGTTAAGAGCTCCGTCCCGGCCTTGACTACTTGTCCGGCCTGAACCAGCACGGCAACGACGCGCCCCGCCGTCGTGGCTCCGATAGCGGATTGTGCCTGCGGACGGAACGTCACGCGACCCGGCAACGCGAGCACATCGACGGCCTGGGAAACGGCGACGGCCTCGATGGAGAGATACTGCTTCTGGGCGTCCGCTATCTGCGCCGAGCGGACGCCGGGATCACGAGAAGTCTTGGACGCGGGCGCAGTGACGGCTGTCGCCCCCTTCTCGCATCCAGCCACCAGCGCTGAAATCCCGATCAGCGCAATAAGAAAATCCGTTCGATTCATACCCGATAAACCTTAGTTTCCTCATAGACTCCGGTTTCCCGCTCGAAGCACGCACGAGGACCCGTATTCGTGCAAACATGCGAGGGCGCGATTTTAGAGGAACATGCTGACTGCCGGCTGACACGACGGTCCGAGGAGCGCTGAAAATCATGCTTGTCCTGGGCATCGAGACCTCCTGCGACGAAACCGGGGTGGCCGTCTACGACAGCGGCCGCGGCCTGCTCGCTCACGCACTTCATTCGCAGGTGGCGCTGCACGACGCGTACGGCGGCGTCGTGCCGGAGCTCGCGTCTCGGGACCACATTCGGCGTCTGCTCCCTCTCGTCCGCGAAGTCCTGCACAAAGCCGGTGCCAAGGAGTCGGACCTGGAGGCGGTCGCGTACACCCAGGGCCCCGGCCTCGCAGGAGCGCTGCTCGTGGGCGCCGCCGTCGCGAACAGCCTCGCGTTCGGCCTCGGAGTCCGGGCGATCGGCGTGCATCATCTCGAGGGGCATCTGCTTTCGCCTCTGCTCGAAAAAAAAGCACCGTCGTTCCCGTTTGTCGCGCTGCTGGTTTCGGGGGGCCACACTCAACTCATGCGCGTGGCAGGCGTCGGCCACTACGAAATGCTGGGCGAAACCCTCGACGACGCCGCCGGGGAAGCCTTCGACAAGACTGCAAAATTGATCGGGCTCGGCTACCCCGGGGGACCCGCGCTCGCCAAGCTCGCCGAGCGCGGCCGAGCCGACCGCTTCGCGTTTCCGCGCCCTATGCTCGAGCAACTGGAAAAAAGTGGCGATCTCAACTTCAGCTTCAGCGGACTGAAGACGGCGGTCGTTGTGCTCACGCGTACGCGCGCGCTCGACGAGCAGACGCGCTCCGATGTAGCGGCCGCGTTTCAGGAGGCAGTGGCCGACGTCCTCGTTGCGAAATCGCTCGCGGCGCTGCGCAGAACAGGCTTGAGCCGGCTCGTCGTAGCGGGGGGCGTCGGCGCCAACGTGCGGCTGCGCGCCTTGCTCGACGCCGCCGCGTCGCGCGACAAATTCAGCGTGTTCTACCCGGCGATGGAATTCTGTACCGACAACGGCGCGATGATCGCGCTGGCAGGATGCTTGCGATTGAAGATCGCCAAGACCGCTCGGGCGCTTCCGCTCGGATTCACAGTCAGGCCGCGCTGGGCCCTGGCAGACGTAGCGGCCTGAACGGAGGGGGTAACGGGGAAACCGTGGGTTCCCCCGTTCGTATCAGCCCCTCAGACGCTCGCCGAATCCCGTTTTTCGCCAATGCGGTGTTCCTCGCCCGCGACGAGCTTGAGAATGTTCGCCTTGTGGCGCCAGAGGAGCAGTGCCGACATGAGGATCAGCGCGGGCAGGACTTCCCTCGCCCCGAACAGGAAAAAATAGTAGAGCGGTGCAAATACGGCGGAGACGATGGCCGCAAGCGACGAATACCGAGAGAAGAGCGCGATAATGATCCAGGTCGCAATCGTCGCGAGACCCAGCCAAGGATTGATAGCAAGCAGGATCCCGCCCGCCGTGGACACGCCCTTGCCGCCTTTGAAGCGGAAGAACACCGGAAAGATATGACCCACGAACACCGCGACCGCGCAGGCCGCGACGCCCATCGCGTCCACGCCGTATTCGGCGGCGTAACGCAATGCGAGGAACACGGCCAGCCAGCCTTTTCCGCCGTCACCGATGAGCGTGAGAAGCGCCGCGAGTTTCTTGCCGGTGCGCAGCACGTTGGTCGCGCCGGGATTGCCCGATCCGTATGAGCGCGGGTCGGGAAGGGCAAAGGCGCGGCTCACTATGACGGCGAAGGACAGCGAGCCGATCAGGTAGGCGATCAAAATAAATACTGCGGTGGCCATGGTGTTCCACTAGAATTTGCGGCAAGAGTTTAACTCCAAAATCCACTCGCGACGCCCTGCCTTGGATACTGTTTTCATCCGCCAGCTGCGCCTGCCGGCATGGATCGGGCTATACCGCCACGAAAAGATCGCACCGCAGACGATCGAGATCGACCTCGAGATCGCTCTTTCGGGGGACGCGGTTTTCAAGACCGGAAAGGTGGGCGATACGATTGACTACGGCGTGGTGGTGGAGCACCTCCGCGCACTCCTTGCGAATGAGCGCTTCGGCCTCGTCGAAAACCTCGCCGAGCGAATCGCCAGCCTCCTACTGGAGGATTTCAAGTCGCCGCGCGTCAAGATCAGCGTCGTCAAGCTCGGCGCGTTGCGCGAGGCGCAGCGCGTGGGCGTGACGATCGAGCGAAGCCGGTCGTAATCGTCCAGTTCACCCCCTGGGGTGGTGTTTCTGGTGCAGCGCTTTCAGACGCTCGCGCGCCACGTGGGTGTAAATCTGCGTGGTCGAGATATCGGCGTGGCCGAGCAACATCTGCACGACGCGCAGATCGGCGCCGTGGTTGAGCAGATGCGTGGCGAAGGCGTGGCGCAGCGTGTGGGGCGAGAGCGATTTGCCCGGGAGTGCTTGCCCGGCGCGCTTCTTGATCAGGTGCCAGAACGCCTGCCGCGTCATCGGGGCGCCGCGCCCCGTGACGAACACGTAATCGCTGGCCCGTTTCCTCAGAAGCGCGGGCTGGCCCTCCTTCAAATAGCGCGCGAGCCAGGCGAGCGCCTCCTCACCGAGGGGCACGAGACGCTCCTTCGAGCCCTTGCCGAAAATCCGCACCACGCCCATGTCGAAGCTCACCTCGGCGAGCTTCAGGCGAACGAGTTCCGAGACGCGCAGCCCGCTCGCGTAGAGCACCTCCAGCATCGCGCGATCGCGCAGCCCAAGCGCCGTTCCAGGGTCCGGCTGCGCAAGCAGCGCTTCGACATCGAACTCCGAGAGCGTCTTTGGAAAGCGCGGCGGCTTCTTCGGGGGATCGAGCTTGAGCGTAGGATCGATCTCGACGCGCCGCCCGCGCGCGAGGAACCCGTAGAAGCGCTTGAGGCTCGAGTGCAGCCGCGCCTGGGTGCTCGAGCGGATGCCGTGCTTCTTCCCGGGGGAACGCCGGGAGTAACGCCAGGCGAAATACTCGGCGAGATCGGCTCCGGTCGCACTCAGCAGCGAGGCGCGGCCCTGCCGCTCGTGCCAGTCGGCGAACATCCTCAGATCGCGGCGGTAGGATTCGAGCGTGTTTTTCGCCAGACCGTCCTCGAGCCAGACGGCATCGCAGAATTCGTCCAAGAGCGCGACGTTGTCCGCGTTCATCGCTATCCGCGAGCGACACCCTCGTGCGCGAGCAACCAGCGCTTCACCCAGAGGTGGAACCCGCCCTCGTGGTGGGCGAATCCGCCGAGGCCGCCGGCGGCGAGCACGCGATGACACGGCACCACGAGCGGAACCGGGTTGGCGCCGCAGGCCTGACCCACGGCGCGCGGCGAGGAGCCCAGCTCGCGCGCGATCTCACCGTAGCTGCGCGTGCGCCCAGGGCCGATGGCGGCGATTTTTCGCCACACACGGCGCTGAAACGGCGTGCCTTGAGACGCGATCGGCAGATCGAAGCAGAATTCGGAATCTTCGAGATAGCGCTCGATTTGCGCGCACGCCCGTGCCGAAACCCGGTCCCGCGGCGCAAGCGCTCCGCCCGATTTCGGCAGGAACGTGATTTCCACGAGCACATCGCCTTCGGCGCGGATGCCGAGCAGCGCGAATGGCGTCGGCAGTTTGGCCTGATAGTTTGCGCCCGCGGTGCGCTCGCGCTTCATGAGGGTCAGGCGGGCTGGCGCGCGGCGCGAATGCGAACGAGCTGGATCGCGACGACCACGGCGAACAGGCCCAGGCCGACGACATCAGCCGTCGTGGTCGGGTACACGAGCGCCAGTCCTGCGACGATCAACATCACCCGTTCGATCCAGGTCGTGCGCCTGAACAGCCAACCTTGTACCCCGCCAGCGAGCGCGGCGATACCCAGCCCGGCGGTGATGGTTACGAGCGCGATCGAGCCCCAGTCGGCGTTGCCGAGCGTTTTGATCGAGCCCGTGAGGAGCAGTCCCACACCGGAGGGATCGAGCACGAACATGAAAGGCACGAGGAACGCGGGCATGGTGTACTTCCACGATTGCAGCGTGGTCTTGTACGGATCGCCGCCGGTGATCGCCGCGGCGGCGAAGGGCGAGAGCGCGGTCGGCGGTGAAACTTCGGAGAGCACCGCGTAGTAGAAAATGAACATGTGCGCGGCGAAGTCGGGCACCCCAAGCTTGATCATCGCCGGCGCCGCGATCACCGCGCAGATGATGTAAGACGCGGTCACCGGGACGGCAAGCCCCACGATCCAGACGATGAGCGAAGTGTAGATC
>VBCJ01000053.1 GCA_005884335.1 Betaproteobacteria bacterium
ATCTGCACGGCGTTGGCGGAGAAGCCGCATTGCGGAAATTGCGGGGTCCCTTTCATATAGAGTACGACCGGATTTCCGGTCACTTGCTGCTTGATGCGTTCTTGCGTGTCCATGTCTATTTCCCGAATACCTGAGAACAAGTATCAGGCATTTTAGCGCCCTCGATACGGTCAATCAAGCCAGCGGCCGGTGCACACGCGCGGCCATCCCGCGAGATCCTGAAAGTCACCGACGTCCGCGTAGCCCAGTTCGAGAAGCAGCTCGACGCAGCGATCTTTCTGATCGTAACCGTGTTCCAAGAGCAGCCACCCGCCGGACCGGAGTCTGCTCCGCGCGTCCGCCACGATCCTGCGGATGCAATCGAGCCCATCCTCGCCGCCGACGAGAGCAAGACGAGGCTCGAAGCGCACGTCGCCCCGCTCCAAATGCGGATCTCCCGCCGCCACGTATGGCGGGTTGGCAACGATCAGATCGAACCGCCCCGGTCCGAGCGCATCGAACCAGTCGCTGAGAAAAAAAGCGATCTCGGCCCCGTGGTCGCGCGCGTTGCGGCGCGCGAGGGCGAGGACCGCCTCGGAAACATCCGTGGCGACGATTCCGAGCCCGGGTCGCTCGGTAGCGAGAGCGATGGCAATCGCTCCGCTGCCCGTTCCGAGGTCCAGCACGCGCGCCGGCGCGGGAAGTCGCTCGAGCGCAAGCTCGACCAGGCGCTCGGTTTCCGGGCGGGGGATCAGGACCTCCGGGGTCACCCGCAGTGCCAGGCCGTAGAACTCCCGCCAGCCCGTAATGTAGGAAACGGGTTCGCCCGCGCGCCGCCGTGCGAAGCGAGCATGCGCAGAGCGCGCTCTGGATGAATCGACCGCTTCTTCGGCGCGAGCGATGAGCCGGACGCGCTCGCAGCCGAGGACCGAGCAAAGCAGCGACTCGGCTTCCAATCGCGGCAGCCCGAACTCGCGCAGCAAGCCGCCTATCGTTGCGCCTGTTTCGACCGCATTCACTCCGGGACCCCTGTTTTCAGCGCTCTTCGGCGAACGCGGCGAGCTGCTCGGTCTGGTGCTCTGCGAGCAGCGCCTGCGTCAGCTGGGAAAGATCGCCGTCCATGATGTCGTTGATCTTGTAGAGGGTAAGACCGATGCGGTGGTCGGTGACCCTTCCCTGCGGGAAATTATAAGTGCGGATGCGCTCGGAACGGTCGCCCGAGCCGATCAAGGATTTGCGCGTGGCGGCTTCCTTCGCCAGCTGCTCGCGCCGCTGCTTGTCCTTGATGCGCGCGGCAAGCACCGCCAGCGCCTTTTCCTTGTTCTTGTGCTGCGAGCGGGCGTCCTGGCACTCCACCACGATTCCGGTTGGAAGATGCGTGATTCGCACCGCCGAGTCGGTCTTGTTGACGTGCTGGCCGCCGGCCCCCGAGGCGCGGAAAGTGTCGACGCGAAGGTCCGAGGGATTCAGTACGACGTCGCCGATTGCGCTCGCCTCGGGCAGTACGGCGACCGTGCAGGCCGAGGTGTGGATGCGGCCCTGGGTTTCGGTGGCCGGCACTCTCTGGACGCGATGGCCGCCGGATTCGAATTTGAGCTTGGAGTAGGCGCCTTGCCCGATAATGCGCGCGATGATTTCCTTGTACCCGCCGGCATCGCCCGGCGATTCGGATATCACCTCCACCTGCCAGCCTTGGCGTTCCGAATAGCGCGAATACATGCGAAATAGGTCTCCCGCGAAGAGCGCCGACTCGTCTCCGCCGGTTCCCGCGCGGATCTCGAGGAAAATATTGCGCTCATCGTTGGGGTCCTTCGGCAGGAGCAGCGTCTGCAGCTCCGATTCGAGCGCGGCGAGCCGCTCGCGGCCTACTTTGATCTCGCTTTCCGCGTAGCTTCTCATTTCGGGATCGTCGAGCAGCTCTTGCGCTTCGGCGACATGCTGCTCGGTGTCGCGATACTTGTTGAAAAGCTCGACCACGGGCTCGAGCTCCGCATGCTCGCGCGAAAGCTTGCGAAACTGCTCCAGGTCACGCGTCGCGCTCTCTGAAGAAAGAAGCGCGCCGACGTCTTGGAGCCGCTGGCGCGCCTGATCGAGCTTGGCCGCGATGCTGGTCTTCATCGACTCACGAGCGGACGCCCGAGCTAATCGCCTGCGCGCAGGCGATACAGCCGTGCTACGAGCGCCTTGAGCGACTCGGCTGCCTCGCCACTTTGGTTGAGGGCCTCGGTAGGGGCGTGCATCAATTTGTTGGTAAGGCCGTGCGAGAGCGTCTCGAGCACTGTTTTTGGATCGTCGCCCCGCGCGAGCATCCGTACGGCACGCTCGACTTCGCGGCAGCGCGCTTCCTCGGCCGATTCTCGCAGCTGGCGGATGAGCGGCACCATTTCGCGCGTCTTCATCCAGTGCAGGAAGGACCCGACCTGCGACTCGATGATCGCCTCGGCCTGCGCGACGGCCGACTGGCGCGCGTCGATGCCCTCGCGCACCGTCGCGGCGAGGTCGTCGATGGTATAGAGAAATACGTCGTCCATCCCCGCCACCTCGGCTTCGATGTCGCGGGGGACGGCGAGGTCCACCATGAAAACCGGACGGTGGCGGCGAGCGCGGACCGTGCGCTCCATCGTGCCCTTGCCGATGATCGGCAGCGAGCTCGCGGTGCAGGAAATGATGATGTCGTATTCCGGCAAGCGCTCCGGAAGGTCGCGCAGCTCGATCGACTCCGCGTTGAAGCGGCGCGCGAGCGCTTCAGCCCGATCCAGCGTGCGGCTCGCCACCGCCATGCCGCGCGGCCGCTGCGCGGCGAAGTGGGTTGCGGCGAGCTCGATCATCTCGCCCGCGCCGACCAGCAGCACCTTCTGTTCGGCGAGGCTCGGAAATATCCGGCCGGCGAGCTTCACTGCGGCAGCCGCCATCGAGACGACGTTGGCGCCGATACCGGTACTGCTGCGCACTTCCTTCGCCACCGCAAAAGAGCGCTGGAAGAGCTTGTTGAGAAGCGTCCCGAGCGTACCGGCGGACTCGGCGACTCGAACCGCCTCTTTCATCTGGCCGAGGATCTGCGGTTCGCCGACCACCATGGAATCGAGGCCGGAGGCGACGCGAAACGCGTGCCGAACCGCTTCGCCCTGGGGGAGGGTATAGAGGTAGGGCTTCAGCTCCTGGGGCTGGACGCGGTGATAGCCGGCGAGCCATTCGAGTGCGGCCTGCGGTTCGCCCAGTGCGCAGTAAAGCTCGGTGCGGTTGCACGTCGAAAGGATCGCAGCCTCCCTGACTGGCTCACGCAGAGTCAGCTCCGCAAGCGCCGATCGGAGGCGCTCGGCGTGAAATGCCACGCGCTCGCGTATCGCAAGGGGAGCGGTCTGGTGATTCAATCCGAGCGTGAATAGCTGCATGGCGAGAGCGGTCTACGTAACCTGTTATTATAAGCTAGCAAGTTCGGAGGCCAGCAAGGCGCGACCGCGGCCAAGGTGTTCCGCCCAAACAATTTGCGTTGGGAGAGGCGAATATGACCGAGCTTCCTCCTCAGCTGCGACAAGTCCGGGACTTTTTCTTCAAACAGGCCCTGGCCCTATTACCGGAGCGCACCTACCTTCACCAGCCGGAGCTCATCAAGAACCAGACGATTTTCCGGCTTGAGGATCTTCGCAAGCACCTCAACAATCCCTTCCTGGATCTGGATTTCGTGCAGATCATCGATAAGGGGCAACTCGTCGATCTGCGCGCGGCGCGCTGTTTCAAGATCGTGCAGCGACGTCAAATCAAGTTCGTGAATCGTCTTGTACTGCAGCAGCACCTGGAAAACGGGGCCGCTTGCTTGCTCGAAGGCGTCGACATCCTGGAGCCGCAAGTCAACCAGCTGGCGACCGCCCTCGACCGGGCGCATTCATGCACCTTCAGCAACGCGGTGGTGTTCTTTTCCCAGCGCGGCACCGAAGCGTACCGGGGCCATCTCGATACGGATGACGTGCTCGCGATTCACCTCGCCGGGGCCAAGAAATGGCGGCTGCACCGGCGCCAGCCGCCTCGCCGGACCCATCTGGTCGAGCTGGGGGAATCGGAAATGGGGCCGCTCGATGCCGAGCTTGTGATGCACGCCGGAGACGTGTTGTTCCTGCGCAGCGGCACGCCGCACCAGGTCGAGACGGTCGGCGATTATTCCCTGCACCTTTCCTTTGACCTCTGCGACCGCGCCGCGGGCATCGAAACCCTGTTCGATCTGTTGCTCAAGCGTTACGACCGCGATTCCTTGCGGCCGTACGGCGCCGTAAGCGAAGTGCTTGAAAAAGTAGCCTCGCTGGGCCGAACCGAAGAATTCAGGCACGAAGTCGAAACCCTTCAACAGCAGCACAAGACCGGCTACGAAGAGTTCCGGCGATCGGTCGCCACGAGCCGCGTGAGTTTTTTCGACTCCCTCATTGCTGCGGAAGAAACCAAAACCCAGCAGCGCTGAGCCGGATGGACGTGGTCGGGTGGATGGTGGCCAAGGACGGAATTGAACCGCCGACACACGGATTTTCAGTCCGCTGCTCTACCAACTGAGCTACTTGGCCGGGCCGGTGCGTCCGGAAACCGGAGCGCGCGGAAAAGGAGCGCGGATTATACGAGGAAAGTCCTGCTGCCGCCAAGAAGCTGGTGCGCTACAGAGCACTCTTTTGCACGGCCATCTCCCCGTGAGATTACAACTCTAGAGCCCGTGCGACAAAAAAAGCCCGCCTCAAGGGCGGGCTCATTGTGCCTATAGAGTTGCCGAGAGCTACACCCTGGCTTTCTCTGGAGCTGGATTCCAGATGCTGATTCGGCGGGTTTCCGGCATAAGGAAAAGAGCGAGCACGAAGCACACCGCGGGTACCGTAATCGGATAGATCAGCGCGTAGCCAAGGCTGCCGGTAGCCTGAAAGGCGGCCGAAGTAATGAATGGCACCAGTCCACCGCCCCAGCCGTTGCCGATGTGATACGGGACGGAGACGGAGGTGTAGCGGATCCTGCCCGGGAAGTATTCAGCCAGGAACGCTCCGATCGGTCCATAGGTCATCCCCACGTAGGACACGAGGATGCAGATGATGAAAATCGCGACGGGATAGTTGATATTGCCCGGCTGAGTGACCGTTCCCAGCCATGAATACAGCGGATAGTAGGTAACAGCGGCGAGCAACATGCCTCCCAAGATCACTGGCTTGCGGCCGATATTGTCGGACAACCAGCCAAACAGGATCAAGGTCGGCGTTGCGATGAGCAGCGCGATTCCCACGATGAGGCTCGAGGTCACCACGTCCACCTTGGATACTTGCTGCAGGTAATACAACGCCCAGAATTGCCCGCTGTACCAGACGCATCCCTGCCCAATCACCACGATGCTGGCGATCAGCACGAACTTGATATTCGAGCTGAGGAAGGCTTCCTTCCAGGGGTTCTTCGTCATCTGGCCTTTGGCTTTGAGCTCCTGGAAGATCGGTGTCTCCTGCAGTTGCAGGCGGATGTAGATCGCAATTGCCACCAGCAGGAACGAAGCCAGGAACGGGATGCGCCACCCCCAGTCGTTGAACACTTCTGTGCCGAGGTACTGGCGCGTACCGACGATCACGCCCATCGATACCACGATCCCAAGAGTCGGAGAGGTTTGCAGCCACCCGGTGTAGTAGCCGCGGCGCTCGTCCGACACGTGCTCTGCCACGTACGTGATGGCGCCTCCATATTCGCCACCCAAGCACAGGCCCTGGATCATGCGCAGGGCGAAGAGGAGGAACGCGGCGGCGATACCGATCGACTGGAAGCTCGGGATCAACCCGATCACCCCAGTGCCCAGCCCCATTCCGGTCAGAGTGATGAGGAACGTGTACTTGCGGCCGACCCGGTCGCCCAACCATCCGAAGAGGAATGCCCCCAACGGGCGGATCAAGAATCCGGCGGTGAACAGCGCAATCGTGCTCAGCAGAGCCGCAACCGGGTGGGTCTTGTCGAAAAACTTGACCGCCAAGATCGCAGCCAAGCTTCCGAAGATATAGAAGTCATACCATTCGATGACGTTTCCCACTGCCGCGGCGATGATCACGCGCCGGAAATCCTTCGGGACTACAGCAGCCATGGTTGTTCTCCTCCTCTTAGGCCGAAATACCTCTCGGCAAGCTCCCGGACAACCCGCCCGATGCTACCCGTCCGGTCCGGAGGCCTCTATTAGGGAAAACCCTAGGGTAAGCTGGACCAGCGCGGCCACCGAGTCCACGCCCATCTTTTCCATTACCTTCGAGCGGTGGAACTCGACAGTCTTCATGCTGATGTCCAACTCCCCCGCGATGATCTTGTTCGGCTTGCCCTCGATGACGCGGCGCAGCACGTCGCGCTC
The DNA here is from genome assembly GCA_005884335.1 of Betaproteobacteria bacterium. Lineage (GTDB taxonomy): Bacteria > Pseudomonadota > Gammaproteobacteria > Burkholderiales > SG8-39 > VBDM01. The sequence continues at coordinate 6,320 of VBCJ01000053.1, forward strand.
GCGATCGGTGAGTGCCGCTAAGCGGCCGAACACCGCCAGCCGCTGCACGCGCGTTCTGCGAATTTCAGTGTCTCGCTGGAAGGCCTTTTCGATGATCGAGAGGACGTCCCGATGGCTGAACGGCTTCTGGATGAAGTCGACTGCGCCACCTTTGAGCGCGCTCACTGCAGCCGGCACGTCGC